>NZ_JBQKDZ010000005.1:0-128378 GCF_052121575.1 Collinsella sp. LCP19S3_C9 | reverse complement strand
CATGTCCGGCGTCGGGTCTGATAAGATTTCCATAGCGGTCTTCGTCCTTTCCTAGAACCTGTTGTTGTGGTGATTTCAGATTCTAGGACGAAGGCCGTTCTTCGTTAAACGAGCGCTAGGGTGTCACCCTTACACCAACATTTTCGACGCGATCGGCGGCACCATCATGGGCGAGAGCGATACGAGCGGCGAAGAGCAGCTGCTAACGCGGGATGACGCATCAGACAAGAAAGGCGGGGCATACGGTGATGAACCGTATGCCCCGCCTTGGCGTAATTAATTACCGCCTAGCTGCGTCGACGCGTGCGACGCAAGCCAATGGCAAGCGCCATGAGACCAAGCGTTGCGAGTGCGTCAGAGACAGCAAACAGACTGTCGCCCGTGCCGGGCATGCCGTCCTTGGAACGCGAGACCTTATGGGCCTTATCGGTCACAGCAAGCTCAAGGGAGCCCGTGCCGCCCATGGACCAGACGGCGGGGTTGCTCTCACCCACAGCGGACCAAGACCCGTCCGCGGCAACCGAGAAGGAGAACGACGCGCTCGAGGCGGTGCCGTCGCCGATCATGTAACCGGCAGGCGCCGCAGTCTCCGTCACGGTATAGGTCTCCCCGGCCACGAGCTGGGCCGAGCCAAGCGAGGCGATGCCATCGTCGCCGCAAGCAAGCGTGGCAACAGTGGAGCCGTCGGCGAACCGGCCTTCAACAGTAAAGACCGCACCGGGCAGCGCATCGCCGGACCCATTACGCTTGAGCAGCTTAAGGCCAAAAGCCGTATTGGTCACTGTGCCGCAGTCGAGCGGTAGCTCGATGGAACCGGCCACATTATCTGCCGTAACGGTCAGTTCGTTTGTAGCGACTTCCTCGCGATCGAGGTAATAGCCAGCCGCGGGGGCGACTTCGACAAAGCGATAGGTGCCCCAAGCGAGACCCGTCGCCACGATGGAGCCATCCGTATCGGTTGCGCGGCTATCGCCCACATCGACCCAGTCCGAACCGCTCTTGAGCTGCAGCTTAAACGTTGCGCCGGCAATGGGCTGTCCGCCCTCGTCGACTTTGCGCATCGACACGCTACCCAGCAGCGGCTCGTTGGTAACGACGGGAGCCGAGCTGTCTGCCGTGGCGAGCACGTTGCCGACCCCATTGGCAGCATCGAGCACATCGAACGAGCTCACGAGCGAGCCGCCCGGCGCAACCGGCGCATAGCCGGTTGCGGAAACCGTCTCGATCAGCCGATAGCCGCCCTTCTTGAGGCCCGTCACCTTAAGGCAGCCGTCCGCATTTGAGGAATGCGCCGCCACTTGCGTGCCCGTCGCGTCGAGCACATATGAACAGCCGGTCTTAAGCCCGGAGATCGTCACGGAGTCAGTCTTGCCAAGCGGCGTGTAGACGAGCTCGAAGCCCGCACCGTTGACCGGAGATCCGGTCGCGGCATCGCGTTTCTCAATGGCGAGCCCCGCGTTGAACTCGTCGTTCTCGACCTTGACGGCCTTCGTCTCTCCCCTATCGCTGCCACCGAGCGTGAACTCGGTCACCGCGCCGGCCGCGCCGGGCTTCTTGGTGAGCGCGGACTCGCCCGTCTCCACCAGGTAGTAGTCGCCCGCGGGCAGGCCGTCGGACTGCCTGACAAAGTAGCCGGCGAGCGAGCCGAAGGCGCCATCGCGGTTGAGCCACTCGACGGAGCCGTCCGCACTCCACTTGCCATCGGCATCAGTCACGATCGCGGCGATCTTCACGCCGCCGCCGTCAACGGAGGAGGCATGGTAGGTGCCGCGGTAGAGGTCGAACGTCATGCCCGCGACCGGCAGCTCGGAAGAACCGTGCCTGTAGACCTTCTCCAGCGAGAAGGCGGAGCGGTAGAGCGGATCGGCCACCGTGATCTTGGCGGCGGAGGCGTCGAGCTCGACGCCCTCGTGCGCGCCCCCGAGCGTCACGACGCCCTCGGCATCGATCTTAACCGTGAAGTCCGCCACGGCGACATGGCCCGCGGGCACCACGGACTCGTGGACCCGGTACGTGCCGGCGGGAAGGCCCACGAGCCAGCCCGCGTCAGCGCCGGAGCCGGACTCGCCATAGCCAGACGCAACGGTCGTGGAGACCACGCCTTCATCGGAGCGCGCCCACGTGGCCACCACATCGGAGCCGCTCGAGAGCTCGAAGGCAACGCCGTTGAGGGCGGAGCCCGCAACGGCGCCCGTGCCCGAGCCGCCCTCCACCTTATCGAACGTCAGGCGGTTGCGCACGTTGTTGGCAGTGATCGCACGACCGTCAGCCACGTCCCAGCCCTCGGGGGCCCGCGAGAGCGCCGAGCCGCGCTTATCGACCACAACAAGGCGCTCGCCGCGCTCGTCGAAGCGAACGTAGAGCGGCGCGTCCAGGCGCCCGTAGCCAGCCGGTGCGGCAGTCTCCTCGACACGGTAGACCTCGCCGTTGATGAGGCCGCGCAGCTCGACGGCGCCGCCCACGGGGCTGACGGTCTTTGAGCCGTCGGCGCTATCGGAGAAGCGCCCGGTGACGGTAAAGGTCGCACCGGCCACGAAATCGCCCGTCGCGGCGTCCGCCTTGGAGAGCGAGATGCTGTTGGCCTTGTCCTTCATGGTGAGCGAGAGCTCGCCGCTGCCGGTGAGCGACCAGGTGTCGCCCCTGTAATCGCCAACGGCACTAAAGGAACCGTCGGCGCCCACCTCGAAGGAGACGGAGGCGCTTGCGGCGGAGCCGTCGCCGATCTTGTAGCCCTCGGGCGCCGCAGTCTCCGTCACGGTATAGGTCTTCCCGGCCACGAGCAGGCCATCGGGGAGCGAAGCCGTGCCGTCAGCGGCGGTCACGAGAACGCGCGCGACCGAGCCGTCGGAGAACTCGCCCGTCACCGTAAAGCGCGCGCCCGAGAGGCGCTCGCGGGCGGAGTTGACCTTGATGAGCCCAAAGCCGAGCCTCTCGTTGGTCACCGTGCCGCAGTCGAGGGGCGAAATGATGGAGCCCGCCACGTTATCGGCCCCGACGGTAACGCTCTTGGTGGTGACGCTGCCGCTCATGTAGAAGCCTGCGGCAGGCGCGACCTCGGCAAAGCGATAGGTACCCCAAGCGAGACCCGTCACGGTGATGCGCCCGTCAGCGTCGGTCGTATAGAGGCCGTCTGCCACATCGGTCCAGTCACCGCCAGCCAAACGCTGCAGTTTAAATTGAGCGCCCGCGATCGCATTGCCGCCAGTGTCCACCTTATGCATCGTCACGCTGCCCAGCAGCGGCATGTTGGTGACATCGGGGTCGGGGACAACATTTGCAAGCCCGGCCGAGCCCTCGCCCACGACAAACTCTCGCACAACCGTGCCGGCGGCCCCGACAGAAGCATAGCCAACCGCCGGCGAAGTCTCGACAAGCTGATATTGACCCTTCTTGAGGCCCGTCACCCTGAGCGCGCCCGGCGTAGCGGGAACAGGGGCCAGGCAGCTCGTGCCCGCGGCACCGAGCGCGTAAGAATAGCCAGACTTGAGCCCGCCAATAGTCACAACATCGGTAGAGCCCAAGGGCGTGTAGCGCAGCTCAAACGTGGCATTGTTAACCGCAGAATGCGTGAGCGCATCCCGCTTATGAATCTCGAGCCCCGCGTTAAACTCACGGTTCTCGACCTTGAAGGCCTTCGTCGTTCCCCTAACGCTGCCATCCAGCGTGAACTCTTTCACCGCGCCGGGCTTCTTGGTGAGCGCGGACTCGCCCGTCTCCACCAGGTAGTACTCGCCCGCGGGCAGGCCGTCGGACTGCCTGACAAAGTAGCCGGCGAGCACGCCAAAGGCGTCATCGTGGTTCATCCACGGAACGGAGCCATCGGCAGACCACTTGCCGTCGGCGTCCGTCACGATCTCGGCGATCTTCACACCGCCGCCGTCAACGGAGGAGGCATGGTAGGTGCCGCAGTAGAGGTCGAACGTCATGCCCGCGACCGGCAGCTCGGAATCTCCGTGCCTGTAGACCTTCTCCAGCGAGAAGGCGGAGCGGTAGAGCGGGTCGGCCACCGTGATCTTGGCGGCGGAAGTATCAAGCTCGACGCCCTCGAGCGGCTCCTCGAGCTCGACGCCCTCGGGCGGCTCCTCGAGCGTCACGACGCCATCCACGCCGATCTTGACCGTGAAGTCCGCCACGGCGACATGGCCCGCGGGCACCACAGCCTCGTGAACCTTGTACTCCCCTGCCGGCAAACCCACGATCCAGCCAGCGCTTTTGCCGGCGCCAGCCTTGCCGTAATCGTCCTCCACAGTAACGGAGACAGCGCCATTCTCATCGCGCGACCACGTAGCGACCTTCTTGCCAGTGCTATCCGAGACCTCCAACTTCACGCCGTTGAGCGCATCGCCGGTCGCGGCGCCGGTGCCCGAGCCGCCCTCGACCTTGTCAAACGTCAAGCGCGTCGCAGCGTTGGTAAGCGAGCCATTATTATTTTCAGCGTTATACCAACCGTCAACGGACCCGTCGACCTCTTTCACGCTGTAGGAATACACCTTGCCGTTCTGGTCGGTCTGGGGCAATCCCGTAAACTCGTAGGTCCAGGTGCCATCTTCATTCTTGCTCCACGTGGGCGCAGCAGCACGCGGGGCGCCAGTGGCATCGGCAACCTCGACTAGCTCCTCATCGCGCTCGAGCTTTCGATACAAATTGAGCTCAATACCGCAGGTAGAAGGATCAAGCGTCGAAGCAAGCCCCGAGCCCCAGTCATTCCAAGTCTTAGTACCGGTAACTGCGGTCGTCAGCAGCGTGTTCACATAGCGCTGAACCCCTTCTTCTGAGGCCGGCACCAGCTCAAGACGCATCGACCCGTCGCCGCTGCTAGCGAGAACATTCTCCGAAACAGTCGTGGCCTCATAGCTGCCCTTAACCAGCTCCACTGCGCGGTATTGGTACACAAGGTACTTAACGGCCTGATCTTTCACACCAACGCCTTGCGCAGGCAACTCATCAAAGGAAACATTGGTATCTGCGACATTGACATTTCGGGTAAGCAGGTTATCGTTAAGAATCCAACCGTTAAATGGATCGTAGACAAATGGATTGGCGACAACGGATCCGTACTTGGTAAACCATTGCCAATTAGCACCACCATCAGAGGAACGCTGCAGAACAAACGTCGTAGCCCAGGAGTCATTTGGAGAAGACGTGCCCGGACGTGTTACCCAAGCGTTGCCACTGTCATTCCAGGTCTTTTGCACCGTAACAGAAGTGGTTCCCACTGTACACACATTCGTGATATTTGACTTCCAGTTTGAGCTATCTGGCTCATGGGTTTCAGACTGAGAGGGAAGGTAGACACTCGGCGCGGAATTCTTAATTGAATAATTCCCGTCCCTATCGCACTCGAGGTAGACCTTGACGGTATTGGAGCTGCCTGCCTTCTTGTCATAGATAAGCAGGCTCTCAACCACGCGGTACTCAACCTTAACCCCACCGCTCGATGTCTTGACTTCCAAGGGAAGATTCGTCCAAGTAGTGTTTGAGTCATACGTGGTGGAATCTGTAGCGTCCGCGGTGAGCTTATCGACCGTATATCGATTGCTGCCCGGAAGCTTATAGGCGATCAGGCCCGTATTGTCATAATTGGTATCTTTCTCGAGATCGACCTCGACAATCCCACACGAGACAAAGAACGAGCCGGCCTCTTGCCATTCATCGCTGGAGCCAAGCTTGCGAGCCTGAAGCGTGTAGTACTGAGCAGGACGCTGTGCCCAAGCGTCAACCTGATCCCAGCTCTTTTTAAACCCAACTTGGCCCATCAACTCATTCTGGATCAACGGGAACTGAACGCCCTCGGAATTAGGACGATCGGTCGAAAGGCACGATCCGCCTTTATTCTTGGCATTGATTTTGTATTGGTATGGCATGTCAGCAGGCGATTCCGAGACCTCATACTTCCAAGCGGTACCGTCGGGTGCCCACTTCTCAAGGTTTTTGATGGTATAGGTCCAGATGTCTCCAGAGGATTTATCCCATTCGATGTAGTTAGCTCTAGAAGGATCGCTGCTTTGCAGCGTGACGCCGCCAGGGTTCTCTTCATCGGGGCCACCGCTCTGGTACCAGCGCTTAAGCGTCAGCTTGATAGATTCCGGACGCGTGCCAAAGATATTATTGCTGTCGACCCACTTCTTCTGGCCTTTTAGGTCAACCGAATCAACCACGTAGGCATTCTTAAACGTCTCGCTCACTGCGGAAGGGTTCTCATCAAGCTCAACGGTGGGACCCATGGAGAGGGTGCCTTTTACGTCCGTGGGAAGAACGACGTCATATTTATTCGCCCAATCATCCGAAGACTTAAAACCAGAAGCATCGGCGGCAAGCTCGCCCATGCCGCTCGTGGCGGTGTAGCCGTTGGGCACAACCTCAACGGCAACATATTGCCACTTGGCACCTGAGGGCGCGTAGATGTCGAGGTTGTCAAACGTGACTGCACCGGACTCAGTGGCATGATTGACGTCCTTGCCCTTGAGCGTCTGCTCAGCCACAAAGGTCAGAGCGCTCTTGGAGTCATCATCCTTGACGTAGTAGCGGTACAGCCTAAACGTCGAGTCAGGGTACTTGGTGTCAACGTCGGCACGCCCCGTAAAGACCTTGTACAGCGTGAGCTTGCTCTGCTTAGACTTATAGGTATTCCTGATCGAGAAGTCCGTATATCTAATATCGTAGACCTTGTCAAAGGCCTTCTCGAGTTCGCTTTCGGGCTTGAGGTCCCAGCCAGGCTTACCAACAATGCCATCGATGACCTCGCGCACACGGTACTCAATGCGACGTCCCTCGGCATCATAGGCCGCGAGCTTATTATCGCTCGGCAGAGCGTTGCTATTGGAATTGTCCCCGTACTGGCCGATGCTGAACGTCCACTTGTTGCCGTCTTTCTCAAGGCTGTCCGTCCAGGCCACAGCAGTCTTGCCGTCAAGGATATCCTGACCAGAGTCGGTCTTACCCGTATTAGAGCTGGCCACGGTATAGCCCTTTGCCTGCGTATCATCCACATTCAGTGCAAGGCCAGACCAAGGCAAAGCAGCGCCATCGGTCCAGTTGCCGTTAGCTCCGTACGAACCCGCAAGCAGGCGGCGCTGCACGTAGATAGAAATCGCCGGCAGGTCGTCTTTGGAGTAACCGACAGGGACGTTCTCCCACAGCTTCTCACCCGAGACCGTTACCGAGCCGTGGATATGGAAATTGAACGTCGAGTCCTCACGGTAAACGAGCTGCTGGTCGTTGTCTGCAGGGAGGCAATCGGCAAACGATCTAACCTCGTCATCTGCCTTATCCCACGAGCCGGGGTCCTTTGTATAGGGATCCTGCGAAACCGTATCGTCATCATAGTAGTCGAGCGCGCCCTTGGTGTCATCCAGGACATTCATATCCACACGCGCGTAATAGACGTACTGTCCGCCGTTGCCGTCGTACTTGGGAAGGTTCTTGAACGTGGCGTATTGGGTAAAGTCACCCTTGGTGTCGTTGCGCAGGCGATCGGCTGGGTCGGACGACACCCACTCAAAGTGGCCGTCGTACTCGGAAGGAGAAACCGACGAGAGCGTGATTACGGGATTTCCTTCGTCATCTTTAATGATATTGCCGTTATCGTCATACGTATAAGCCGCACGATACAGCACCAGCTTAACGTCAGGGCGCTGGTTGAGGACGTCCTTGACGTAGTGGTCGAACCACTTGGTATGGAACGTCACGTCCTTGGTGCCCGTACGCTTGTTAGTAAACGAATAGTTGAGCTGGTCTTCCTGGTGCCAGGGCGAACCGAAGTCTGTGCTCGAAAGTCCGCCGACGGATCGATAGTCACCGGCATTGGCGATATTCTCCTCGACCTTCCAATCAACGATGGCGCCGGAAAGATCGTACTTAGGAAGTCCCACGACGGAGAAGAAGGATGAGGCCTTGATCACATCGACCGTAAAGGTAATGGACTTTGAATCCTCTGAAACAATCACATCGGTGTTTTCGGAGGCGTCAGCAGACCCAGTTAGCGAGCTAAAGTTGCCCTCCGAATCTTTTTTCTTTAGAGGCTGGTCGATTTTACCGGCAACCCTAACGAACAGCTTCCGACTGTTGTCACAGACAAACGTAAACTCGGAGCTCGATGCGGGCGCAGAGATTGTTATCTGAGCCTTGGGGCGCTTGATCGCAGCAGATCCAGCGTCAGCCCAGGTCTTATCGATAGAGATATCCACCGAACCAACGCGGCGATTCGTGACCTCGAGAGAATTTTTATCGCGATTTTCCCCATACGAAACCTCATACGAAAAGCCCTGCGAAAGGTTCTTGGAGATCATGCGAGTAGAGGTATCCGTCTCAGGCCAATTTCTAAGCAGCGAACGATAGGCCGCAATCTCCTCGGAAGAGCCGTATGTAGCCCTGCGAACAGCAGTATCGCGATCGATGACCTCATATTTTAGGTCGTCTGGTGTATCGCTGCTATTAAGCGTAGACAGCTCTCTGATAGAGACGTCATTCTTGGAAAGCCCGCCAACTGGGACATTTAATTCGTCGTACCAAGAGTTCTCTTCGTTAAGAGTGACCTTATTAATCAGTTCACCCTCTCTATAGGCCAACTGTCCATCCCTTTGAGAAACGATATCGTGATTCGCATACAGGCCAATCTCAACAGGCACGCGGGAGGCAGCGTTGCCGCTATCAAGCCATTTCTTGGAGACCGCAAATTTCGAACTGGAGGCATTGCCTTCAATCACGCGCCGGTTATAAAACTTGGTATAGATTTTGCGAGACTCGGGGTCGATACCGCGAACCGTATGGTCTAGGTTAAAGCCATCCACCGATTCCTCAAGAAAGAGGTAGTCGTACTTAGACCCGTTGTCGTCATATTTGGGTAGACGGATAAACTCAACATGCCAAGGACTCGTCTCCCACCAGCCAAGCTCCCAGGAAGAGCCAGGAATCGTCTGAAAATTGGGCGTGGGATCAACGCGACCGTCCAGCTCAATCGTTGTAAGCAGCGAATCGTTGCGGATTACCTTGACCGTTACCTTTGGAGCAACGCCATTACCACATTGTTTGGCATCCTGTGTCCAAATAGGATTGCCCTCGGCATCAAGGGCCTGCCAATACTTATCAACGGTCGCATCAACTGTATCCACGTAGCTGTTGACAAAGCATTTCTCTTTAGCATCATATTCGCCATAACAGAAAAGGAGATTCTGGTTGCCGTTAGCATCAGTAAACGTGCCAAAAAACTCAAACGGGCCGTCCGGTTTGGTAGGCAAGGCAGAGAACCGGTCAGGATCCTGCGTGTCCAGCACCTCAACCTCTTGCCAGCGGTAAACGTACTCGTTGCCCAGCTCGTCATATCGGGGCAGACCGCTCTTCGAGAAGGACTGCTCAGAATTCTCGGCGCTCCAGCCGTTAAGCGTGACGCGACCGTCAGCGACGTCGTTCCAGGTATAGGTGCCGATAAGCGAGCCATCAGCTCCATACATGGGATCTTCCTTAGAGAACCACTGTCCGTTGTTGTATGTAGCATGCTCTTTAAGGATGCGCTGGAGCTGAAAGCTCACCTCGACGGTACCGAGTTGATCTTGATAGGCGCCGATATCCCAGCGCTTCTTGGCGCTAACGGTTTCGGTCTCAGCACGACGATTGGTGAGCGTACCGCCGTTGTAGACGCCAAAGTTGTCGGAATCGGAGCGCATCCATCCATCAAGCAAATACTCGGTGTTTGTATCGCTTGCACTGAAATAGTTGGGACCGAGATCGCCCGACGTGTTGCCCTCGTTGTCGACCGTGCCGAACACATGCTCATAACCCGCGAGGGTCGACTCGCGGAGCTGGTAGATATAGGGGTAGCCCTCGGGATCGTACTTGGCAAACTGCGTGAAGCCATCGGTGCCGTACTTATCGAGCAGTATCTTCCCAAGGTCCATCTTAGCGTTGTTGATGGAACCGTCTTCACTGTTGTAGCTCGCGCCCAGCTTATTATTCTGCTCGGCCGTGACCTCGAGCTTTACGAACTCGCCTTTGCGATCACCCGTCATCACGACCACCTGCGCCGCGCTCCGCGCATCGTTGCCGGGCCTTGCGGAATAGCGCCACAGGGTATAGGTGGCCGCAGGGCGCGAAATCTCGTTGCCATTGGAATCGGTCGAACCGGGCACGTAGTCGTCGAGCCAGACCTTGGTAGCCTCAAACCGCGTGGTGCCCGTATGGCGCACCGTCATAGTACCGCCGCTGTAGCACGCGGAGATATCGCTCGCATAGTCGGGAACAACCTTGTTGTCGTAGGAGACCTCGTAGGCATCGCGATAGCCGGAGGTGCCGGAGTTATCTATTGTCTGCTGGATCAGGCGGTACTTCATCGACACGCCGGATGGATGGTAGGCCGGCATGCGACCGCTTATAACATAGTTGTTGGAAGCATTGTCATTCCAGGTAACACTAAAGAGCTGGTGTTCGATGAGCTGCAGAAGACCGTCCCCGTTGATATTGCTTACATCCTTGTCGTCAGACGCACCCATATGCCGCGCAGCCGTAAGGGTCAGGTACTTACCCCATCTCGAATACCAGCCATTATCGCCGGAAAGGTTGTGATCCACCATATCGTTGCCGATGTGGACATCGACGTTAAAGCTAACGTTTTTGAGCATCATCAGACATTCTTTGGCATAGGGCTCCACATAGTCCGTACGGTCACTCAGCATGGAGGAGTCGGGCACGATGTAGTCGCCAGACTCAGAGCGCTGCGAAGGGTCGGCGTTGCAGTTAGGATAGAGTGTCGAGCCAGTTTTGACTTCCACGGCCCCATCGCCCGCCGTCACGTGGGAAATTGCATACGTGATGGGCTGTTCTTGCGCCGTGCCGTCGTCCGTTCGCGTCACGACCTTGGCGGGAAGCTTGCCAGCGAGTACCACGGACGCCTCGTATTCGGAGACCGTGGACGCTGCAACGCTTACCAAGTGGCCATCGGTCTTGGCGGCATCGAGGATCTCCTGGGTAAATCCGAGCTGCGTGGCCGCCTCATCGGACAGGTTATCTCCGTCCTTGGTGAGCGCCACATAGGTCTTACCGCCATCAAGAGAATAGAATACACGGTATTCGTTTCGATTCTGGAGAGCCTGCGCGGACGGGCGGTTGACGTTGTTGTTATCGGCCCAAAACGTGGTGAACGTGATCTTGCTGCCGTAAGAACCCACAGGGGTCACCGCAGAAACCGGATCCTGGGAGGTGCCCGCCACATTGACGGCAACCGTTGAGGAAGCATCGGCCCTATCAATCCCAAGAAGCCCCTCAACATGGGAGCGCGCGGGAATAGTGAGCTCGCAAGTGCGCACGCCCTCGGTCTGCGTCTGCTGTATCGCCCAGTCAAGCGTTGACTCCTCGTCTTTGAGGAGCGCGGAATCGAGCAGTACATCGGCATCGACGGCAAAGGACTCTTTAGCCTCAAAGGAAAGGTCGGCATCGGTCTGCTCGTCATGCGGAGTAGCGAAGGCCACAGTAAGCTTAGAGGCAGTGAGCTGTGCATACCCAAGGCGGATGCGCGTGGTATTGCCCTCAGCATCCAAGCGGTAGAGGGCAATGCGCTTGATGCCATCATTGTCCTGGAGCTTGGCCGAATCGAGGTCGAATGTGAGCCCGGCGGGAAGATCGACGGTAAAGGTGTCGCCTTCAAGCAGCGCCGTGTTGAGAACACACTTGATGTTGAGCGAGGCAGGCAGCTGCACAGGAATTTCCTCGATGGGGCCTGCTTCAGCAAGCTCTCTCAAGCGCTTGTCAAAGGCAAGGCCCTCGGAGGATACCGTGAGCGCGCTGGCATCGTGCGACCAGTCGCGCGGGACCACGTCAACGGCGTCCTGGTTGCCAGAAGTGTCCTCGTTGGAGGCGGTGGTGTTGTTGGAAGTGCTTGAGTCAGACTTGTCATCGTTCGAAGCACTCGCGCTAGCCTCACCCGAACTATCGCTCGACGAGACGCCCGATGCGGCGTCCGAGCCGGTCTTGTCATCCGACTCCCCCGCCGCATCGGTCTCGGCAAACGGTTGGACAATGTCCTGCCACGACTGGGCGTCCTCAAGCGTAAGGGCAACCGCGCTGGCAACGCCGTTACCCAAAAGGGCCTCGACGCACATGATAAAGGTGAGGGCAAAAGCCACAGCACGCTTAATCTGCCTCATCCCAACCTACTTTCGGTAATAGTGTCCTAGAACTCATATTTTACCGAAACAACAACCGGAGAAAAATAGGATTAAAGAAAGGCGGAGCACTACTTGCCCAGGCGAAATGCTCGTCTGGGCATTTTCAGACTGATTAAATGCAACATCCATCTGCTTGAAAGCGACATCACGAACCGTGCTGCCCTGTGCGGTAAAAGTCGTGAACTACCGTGCAGTTTTACGTTTATATGCGCAGCTTTTCCCTCTCACAAGCTGTGCCTTCTCCGATCATTCCCTGCCGAGATGTAGTATTGCTTCTTGTTTTCATACATTTGCGCATCTGCGGCTTTCAGAAGCGACTCAAAATCCGTGTCCTTTGTGCCGCTTATCGTCGTACCGAGGGACGCGGTAGCCCCCAGTTGGCTTTTTGCCGTTTCCAGTAGTTTCTGAAACGCCGGATGTGTGATGTTTGGCAGAACCGCAATGAACTCGTCTCCGCCAAGCCGATACACATGACGCTTTCCGAACACAGATTTCAGCGTCTGTGCGGTCTGCACAATGGCTTTATCACCGGCGTCATGTCCCTTTTGATCATTTATTTCCTTTAGGCCATTTAGGTCGCACATGACAACCGCCAGGGGACAGTACTTCTCCAGCTTTTCTGTGTACGCCCAATCCAGTGCTTTTCTGTTTTTACAATCTGTGAGCTGGTCATATAACGCACTGTGCTCCAGTGCATTCGCATTATCGCGCAGTCTTATCATAAAAGAGACCATAAACTCGATCATATCCATCTCATTCGAGATCTCGTGCAGTTTCTCTTTGGGAGGATTGTCCACACCGTAGAATCCGACCATCTTGCCGTTGATTTTGATTGGCCCTGTCACAAAGGTATTGACACCCTGAGGTTTCAGCCGTTCATAGATGGCTTCGCTTGTTTTTTTGCATTCTTCAATGTCATGGATGATGGCATTGTTGGATTCTTGATATTGTGCAAACCATGTTTCAATGATGCCTTCATACGGCACATCCTGCAGGTTATCTTTTTCTTTGGGTACGCCCGCTTTGCACCACTCGTAGGTGTTGTCAAACGTTCCGCGGTCATTCTGTTCAAAGATGTACGCTCGATCGGCGGTCACACGCTGTCCGATATACTCCACCAGTTGATTCAGTACTTTGTCCGGAGTTGCTTCTGAAGCGGCATACCGAACCATGTCCGTGAGGAATCTCTCGTAATTCAGGAGTCGTTCCTGCGATTCGCGCTTGCCGACTTCCAACGCTTCCATTTCCTTATGGTACAGGATTCTCTGGAGCTTGCTTCGCATCATCGTGGCAGTCAGAAACATACTCAGCACCCCGTACAGAATAACATTCACGAGGTTTTTGGAAAGAATTGGGTCGTGCTGCGCAAAGAAAGCAAGTCCGATATAGAGCAGCATGCTGCTCAGGATCAGCCCGTTCATGACCGCCGCTCTAGCGGTAAACAGCAGCGGCGCTACCATCATGAACACAATGTAGTTGACCGTGAGCTCCTCCGGCGTAATCACCGTTCCCGTAATAATGCCAAACAGCAGCAGCGCGGCAAAAAAGCTGTATATAACCAGCTCTTTCCCCAAGAAGCTTCTAAGTTGACAACGAGAAATGCAAAAATAGAGCAAAGAAAGGAACGTATAGGCCAGATACACCCATTTATAATTTCCGATACTCAGGGAAACCGCACTCAGCAGCGTTATGACTCCAAAGGCAACAAGCGCCACAACAGAATACAGCCGCATGGCTTTCCAGTTTTCTTCCCATGCATTCTGTTTTACTTTCTCATAATCACAACGACTAAACATAAACAAGGAAACGATATTATTCATACATATTTTTTCAATCTCTGTTTTATTGCTACTTTGCCCGTCCATAACAAACATCTGAATATCCATCAGAATCAGGCCATAGTCACCGGGTTCAAAACAACCTAAATTAGGTTTTACCACTCTCCCGCAATAATTCAAGAAAACCGATACCGATCTTTCGGGTATCGCCGGGCGTATTTACTCAGATCCATCCCAACCAATCGAGCATCACACTACGGATAGACGACCTAAACGGCAAGGGAGCCCCAGGGGATGCCGCACTAAGACAAACGGGTCTCTAGGCTCGAAAGGCCGTTCAGGGTCAGGTCGTTGGCGACCGCCGAGACGCGCTCGATGGGAACCGATCCGTCGGATAATGCCCACGTGCGATAGATACCGATAATACCGGACAGCAGAAACGCCAGGTAGTAATCGAACATCTCGTCCTTGAGGCCTTGGGGCAGCAGATCGCGCTCGGCAATCTCATGTTCGAGCGGCGCACGAAGACGAGCCATAAAGTCGTCGAGCGGAATGTTTTCAATCAGCTGGCGATTGAGCACCAAATTGTTGCAAAGCGCCTCGTTAACGGTTTTGAAGAAGGTCGCCGCCGCTCCGAGTGCTCGCTCGTTGGTGTTACCGCCCATAGAGGAAAGCGTCTTCTCGACTGAGTCGACAATCATCTCGACCACATCCACGGCAATGGCATCGAGCAAGCCGTCCACCGTGCCAAAGTGCACGTAGAAGGTCTTACGGTCGACATTTGCCTCGCGCGCGATGGCGCTCACCGTAATATCGGCGAGGGGCTTTTCCATCAGCAGTCGCTCGAATGCCGAAAGAATCGCATTGCGACTGCGAACGATGCGGCGGTCAAGGCGCGGTTTAGTGGTGTCCATAGACGTGTCCCCTTCATGTCAACTGCCCACCTATAGCTCCTGTACAAGTGGGAGATAATCAACGTAAGAGGATTATCCTACATCTAGCATCGCAATGACGAGCATCATTAAGAACGCACGACTCACCAACTGGGCTCTAGGGCCGCTTCTTTTTATTGAGCGCCGCAGGGGAAACGCGGATACCGTCGCCAGTCTGACGAACATAGGTCTTCCGTGCCGGTTTAGAGGCCACAGCAGTCTTTTGAGCATGCTGATTGGGGTCCACGGTAACCTGAGAGGTTGGATGTGCCTTAACGGACGCAGAAGGCTTCTGAGGAGTGCGCCCGAGCTTGCACATCATACGGTCCCAGCGTGCATGGATACTCTCGTTATGAGCGCTCTTAAGGCCCAAAAGAGGGGCGGCCAAAATGGTCGGCGCGATAAAGGTAATCAGACGCCAAAGCAGATAGCCGGCAGTCGCTGCCGTGCCAAAAAAGTGACCCAGGAACAGCGCGAAGCCGCCCTCGGCACCACCGGTGCCGCCAGGCAGCGGGACGGCGGAACTCAACAGCTGTACAAAAGCACTCGCCGCCATGACCGAGAAAAAGTCAACGTCGTACTGACCAAAGGCAAGCATCAAAAAATACGGAACCAGGTAGAAAAACGCCAGCTGCAACATGGTGATGACGACCGTGAGCAGCATGGACGAAAAATGGCCGGCAGAGAGTTTGAATTTCTCGGAGAACGAGTAGATCTCGCCATCGACAAAGGTGCGCCAGCCCTCGATCTTAGTAGCGGAAACGCCCATGCGCTCGAGCCAATTGATAATACAATGTGCGACGCGCGTGACGGTCTTGGGCATCAACGCCACGGCAAAGATGCCGAGAAGAATGCAGCAGTGGCCGCCAAAACTAAAGACGCAAAGCAGCGTCATGTCGCCATAGCGCTCGGCGAAAAACGGCATGCGGGCGAGCAGCAGAATGGCACCCCATGCCACCAAACCAAACTGGTACACGATAAAGCGGGTGAACTGCGTGGCACCCGCTTCGCCCACATTTTGCCCGGCTTTGGTCAGGCGATAAATCTGGGCAGGCGTGGAGCCCATCATCATGGGCGTCAGGTTGCCAAAGAAGATGCCGCTCGCCTCGACCGAAATGAGGTCGCGGATGCCGACAGGCGAATTGGGATCGAGCCATACGGCAATCGCGTACGCCACGATGCCAAAAAACAAGTATAAGAACATGCAGAAGCACGCGGCAGCGAGCCACGGCGCCTGAACGCTAGCCATGGCGGCCCAGAACTGACCCATCTGACCGGTCACGACCAAATAGACAATATAGCCCACCAGCACAATGCCAATAAAGATGGCACCACGACGTGCGCTCTTGTTGTCATCGCCGCCCGAAACATCGACTTGAGGCTTTGGGGTATGCTGAGAGGACTCCGTCATGAGGCTCCTTCTGACCGTCAATGTATCTGGCCTATTGTACCCGTATGGGAGACAAGCAAAACGTAAAGCTATGGGGCAAATGGGATTAACAGACAAGCCCGCAGGTAATAAAAAACCCGCCCTTCGAAAAGAAGGTCGGGTATCCAAAACTTGGTAGCCCGTACCAGATTCGAACTGGTGATCTCCGCCTTGAGAGGGCGGCGTCCTAAACCGCTAGACGAACGGGCCATAAGCCTCGGCAGAAAAGAAGTGGTAGCCCGTACCAGATTCGAACTGGTGATCTCCGCCTTGAGAGGGCGGCGTCCTAAACCGCTAGACGAACGGGCCACATGACATCTGCACTGCCGTGCTGCGAGGACATATATTACGGGACAAAAAACGCGAGCGCAAGAAGAAATTCCAAATTGGCCAAATTTTGTCGTGAGGTTATGGAACAAGCAGGTCAACCTGGTAGCTAATTTGGGACGGGGCTTTTTTAGCTACCCCTGCCAGAATCACGATTGTTCGTCCTATTGACAGCGGGGGTAGCTAAAAAAGCCCCGTCCCAAATTAGCTACCCCAGGTTGAGGTGGGACAGAAGGGCCTCGCGGGTGTTGGGAATGTTCTTCTCGAT
The DNA here is from genome assembly GCF_052121575.1 of Collinsella sp. LCP19S3_C9. Taxonomy (NCBI): domain Bacteria; kingdom Bacillati; phylum Actinomycetota; class Coriobacteriia; order Coriobacteriales; family Coriobacteriaceae; genus Collinsella; species Collinsella sp. LCP19S3_C9. Next base: position 111,489 of record NZ_JBQKDZ010000005.1, on the reverse strand, counting down.
CACGGCGTCGAGGGCGACGTTGAGAAGCTGTCCCAGCTCAGGCCCCGGTTTGACGCCGGCGCGAATCAGGTCCCCTCCGTTGATGCCAAGCATCTTAAGCGTATAGGGCTCCCCCGCTTCCAACAGTTCGTGTGCGAGCGAACGCATCTCCTCGATCGTCTCGACGTAATAGAAGCACGACGGTGCCTTACCCAGCGTATCGGCACGCTTAAGGTCCATAAGCTCGTCAATCAAACGCGGCGTGTCGACGCCCTCACCCGAAAGCGAGCGCATCATATTGAGCAAACAGGAGCGCTCGGGGCGCAACGGCTTATCGTGATACCTGATAAGCAGACACACGTCGCGAACCAAATCGTGCGAAAGCGCCAAGCGATCCATAATAGCGCGCGCTTTCTTGGCACCAAGCTCAGGATGACCGTAAAAGTGGCCGCTGCCCGCATGATCGACCGTAAAGCAATCGGGCTTGGAGACATCGTGCAAAAACGCTGCCCACATTAAGCTCGACGAAGGCGCCACGCCGTCACACAGTGCCAGCTCCCCCGCTACCGTCAAAACGCGAGCGATATGCTCGTAGACATTAAAGGCGTGGTAGACGCTGCGCTGGTCAAACCCACGAGCCGGCGCAAGCTCGGGCACGGCGGCGCAAACAAGCTCGGGGTAGCGTAGCATCGCGTCTCCCCCATGTCCGGTCGATAGAATCCCCTCGAGCTCAATGCCCACGCGTTCGCGTGCCACGGCATCGAGCAGCGGCGAGCACTCGGCAAGCGCCTGTTTGGTCTTAGGCTCGATCATAAAATCCAGACGGCAGGCAAAACGCACGGCGCGCAGCATGCGAAGCGCATCCTCGTTAAAGCGACGCTTGGGATCTCCAACGGCACGAATCAGCTTACGCTCCAGGTCGCCCTGGCCATCATAACGGTCGACAAGACCGCGCTGGGGATGCCAAGCCATGGCGTTAACGGTAAAGTCACGACGTGCCAGATCGTCCTCAAGCGACGCCGCACGCTCCACACTCTGGGGATGGCGACCATCGGTGTAAAAACCGTCCAGGCGATACGTCGTGACCTCAATACGCTCATCGTCACAAAGGGCGGTAATGCCGCCAAATTTTATGCCCGACTCAACTACCGCAATGCCGGCTGCCTCGAGCGCCGCCTTGGACTCTTGCCACAGGCCGCTACAGCACATGTCAACATCGTGGCTGGGACGTCCCATCAGGGCGTCACGCACCCAACCGCCTACGAACCAGGCCTCGAGACCGGCGTCCTCAAGCGCACGTAGCACACGCAGGGAGGCATCTGTGGGCTGCGTACCGTTGAGCGAAACATTACACATACCTATGGCCTCCTACGCTTGAGAGCGTTAAACGATGGTTCTCAAGCAGTCTAGCAAGAAACAAGCGTGAGCGCACATGAAATCACATCGTCGATTCGCGCGAACGAGACAGTAGAGCCCATGCGGCCAACAGATAAAAACACCCGCCTCGGAGATCCAAAGCGGGTGTTCGGCAACGATGTGTCTAAACGGTTAGCAGACCTGGCGAACGTCGATGTGCTTCTTATATTCGTCCACCTTGGCAAAATCGCCCAAACCAGGGCACTCGACCACGTTGGCACCGGTTGCCATCGAGAGGCGCAGGGCGTCCTCGACGCACTCGGGGGCATCGTGCCACACGGACAGGAAGGCGGCAAGCGAGGAATCGCCGGCGCAGACCGTCGAGAGCAGCTTGACCTCAAAGGTACGTTTGGCAAACCAAATGTGCTCACCGTTGGAGAAGTACGCGCCGTCGCCACCAAGGGTCAGCAGCACATTCTTAGCGCCCTTGGCGTGCAGCTCAGCCATAGCGCACTTAACGGACTCGTCGTCGCCACCGCTCACCTTAATGCCAAAGATGTCGAGCAGCTCGTCGTCGTTGGGCTTAATGAGCAACGGCTCCATGGCAATGAGATCGGCCAGCTGATGGCTCGAAATATCGAGCACGAACTCGGCACCCTTTGCCTTAACACGGCGAAGAACCTCGGCCAGGAAACCCTCGGAGGTGTTGGGGGGCAGCGAGCCGCTAATGACCAGGCAGGTCATGTCGTCGAGCGAATCGATGAGCTCAAACATCTCCTGCTCGTTGGCAGCATTGATGGCAGCGCCTGCATTGACCATGTTGTACTCGGTATCGGGACCGGCGTTGAGGAAAACGTTGACGCGCGTGATGCCGTCAGTCCACACGGGCTTGACGGGCACACCCAGGGCCTCGGCGCCCTTGACGATATACTCGCCTGAGAAGCCGGCAAAAAAGCCCAGGATCGTGGTGTCGACACCGTAGTGATCGAGGGTGAACGAGACGTTGAGACCCTTGCCATTGGGCGTATAGACCGCGTTGCGCGTGCGGGTGACGGTGTTGGCGGAAAGTCCGTCGCAGGAAATGTTGTAATCAATGGCGGGATTTGCAGTGAGCGTGTAAATCATGAATGTTCCTTTCACAAAGCAACGTGATAATGAAAGTATATTCCACACCTTGTGAAAAGACCATAGCAACTCGGCGAACGGTGTAGAACGCGTGCAGGTCGCCAGAAAAGCAGCAAGGCGGGGCAAAAAAATCATGAGTGCTTGCCCTGAAGCTCATTTGCAATTTACAAATAAGCGCCCCGGCTTAAACCGGGGCGCCATATAGCCACGAATATGTAGCGTTTCGCTTACTTGCGATCGAGCTTGCGGACAGCAACGCGCTTACTATACTCATCGACGTGACCGAAGTCGCCGATGCCCACGGACTCGGCAACGTTGGCGCCGGTGGCCATAGCGAGCTTCATGGCCTCCTCGACGTTATCGCGATCCCTGTACCACTTGTGCAGGAACGCAGCGAGCGTGCAGTCGCCGGCGCAGACGGAAGAGACCAGCTTGATGTTGAACTCACGCTTAGCGTACCAGATGTCCTCGCCGTTGGAGAAGTAAGCGTCGCCGCGGCTACCACGGGTGAGCAGCACGTTCTGGACGCCGGCATCGTGAGCCATCTTCATAGCAACGCGGACCTCGTCGTCGGTGTCGACCGGCACGCCAAAGATGGCCTTCATCTCGTGATGGTTCGGCTTGATGAGCAGCGGCTTCTTGTGAGCGAGCTCCTTGAGCTTGTCGGAAGACAGGTCCAGGACGACGTCGGCGCCACGAGCCTGAGCGTGATCCATGACCTGAGCCAGGAAGTCGGGCGTAGCTTTGGGAGGCACGGAGCCGGAGACGATCAGGCACTCAAGATCGCCCGCGGTGTCCAGGATGTTGTAGAGCTCCTTCTGGTGCTCCGGCGTAATCGGGGCGCCGGGGTTAAGGATGCCGTACTCGTGCTGGCCATCGTTGACATAGGTGTTGATACGCGTAATGCCGTCGGTCCAAACCGGGCGGCACAGGCAACCCAGGTTCATGACCTCCTCGACGATGAACTTGCCCGTGAAGCCGGCGAAGAAGCCAAGCGCGACGGTGTCGACGCCCATCTTCTTAAAGGCGAAGGACACGTCGAGGCCCTTGCCGTTAGCCGTGTAGCTGGCCGAGCCGGTGCGGACGTTCTCGTCGGGCTTGAGCGGAGAGCTCGAAACCGTCATGTCGACAGCCGGGTTAGCGGTTAGCGTGTAGAACATTTACAGTACCCCCTGTATATTTGAGGGCCGCGCGGCCAGCCCATTCCAACCACGCGGTTACCTCTGATACCAAATTAGCGAGCGGCAGCCTCAAGCAGCGCCTTGACCTCTTCGGCAGTGTTGCAGGCGAGCGCCTTCTCGGCGAGATCGTCGCACTCGGCCTTGGTCCACTGGCTGATGGTCTTGCGGGCGCGCAGGATAGACGGAGCGCTCATCGAGAACTCCTCGAGGCCCCAGCTGATCAGCAGCGGCTCAAGCAGCGGATCGGCAGCGGCCTCGCCGCACATACCGACCATGATGCCAGCCTTGACGCCGCTCTCGATGATGTTCTTGAGCGAGCGAAGCACGGCGGGATAGTACACCTGGTACAGGTTAGAAATGGTGTCGTTACCACGGTCGGCACACATGGTGTAGCCGATCAGGTCGTTGGTGCCGATCGAGAAGAAGTCGGCGACCTCGGCCAGGCGGTCAGCGATCAGCGATGCGGCAGGCGTCTCGACCATAATGCCGACCTCGATGTTCTCGTTGAACTTGCGGCCCTCTTCGGTCAGCTCGGACTTGCACTCCTCGACGAGCTCCTTAACGGCCAAGACCTCCTCGACGCAAGTGACGAGCGGGATCATGATCTTGACATCACCGAAGGCGCTGGCGCGCAGCAGAGCGCGGAGCTGTACCTTGTACTGGTCGGGGTTGGCCAGGCAGTAACGCACGGCACGGAAGCCCATGAAGGGGTTCTCTTCCTTGACCATGTGCAGGTACGGGATCTCTTTGTCGCCACCCACGTCGAGCGTGCGGATGATGACCGGAGCGCCATTGAGCGCGCTGGCAACCTTGCGATAGGCGTTGAACTGCTCCTCCTCGGAAGGAAGCTCGGCGGAATCCATGAACAGGAACTCGGAGCGGAACAGGCCAATGGCCTCGGCGTCGTGATCGAGCGCGTTGGGCACGTCATCGGGGTTACCGATATTGCAGGCAATGATCTTCTTGATGCCATCGGCAGTCACGGACGGCTTGCCACGGAAAGCCTCGAGGGCTGCCTTCTCGGCAGCGAAAGCCTCGGCCTTGGCGGTGTAGGCGGCGAGCGTCTCCTCGTCGGGATCGGCCTCGACGATACCCTTGCCACCGTCGACGACAACGGTCATGCCGTTGCGCAGCGCGGTGCAGCTGTTGGCAACCGAAAGGACAGCCGGAATCTCGAGGGCGCGGGCGATGATCGCGGAGTGCGACGTGCGGCCACCGGTCTCGGTGACGATACCGGCAACGTGGGCCTTATCGATCGTGGCGGTCATGGACGGCGTAAGGTCGTGCACGACAACGACAGTGTTTTCGGGCAGGACGGAGAGATCGACGACCTCCTTGCCCAAAAGCTCGGCCAGAATACCGGTGCGGATGTCGGCGATGTCTGCCGCGCGCAGGCGGAACATCTCATCGTCCATGGACAGGAACATGTTCTCAAACATGGTCGAGGTGTCCATGAGCGCCTGCTCGGCGCAGGTGCCGCCGTCAATGGCGGCGTTGATGGCGTCGGTCATGCCCGGGTCCTGAGCCAGGACAATGTGTCCGCTCATGATCTCGGCCTCGGCCTCGCCCACCGTCTCCTTCATGTGGTCGGCCTGAGCCTGGGTCTTCTCGCAGAAGACCGAAAGGGCGGTCTGATAGCGCTCCTTCTCTGCTGCCGAATCAGCAACCTCGTGCGGCTCAAACCTCAAGTCGGGTTCGACGGCAACCATGACGGTGCCGATACCGATGCCCTCGGAAGCGTTGACTCCCTGATACATTCCTATTCCTCTCTCCGTGTCATGTGATAAAGCGTTTTGCCATATCCATGACAAAAGAGCGCAGTTCCCTTTAAACAGGTCACTGCGCCCCCAAATATGAACTTAGTTGTTCAACATGCGACCCGTTTGAGTTCTACTCGCCAAGACCGCTCTTGATGAGCTCGATGGCAGCAGCCAGAGCCTCGGCCTCGTCAGCGCCGTCGCACTTGACCTCGACCTCGGTACCGCAGGGGATGCCGGCAGCCATGAGGGCCATCGGGGACTTGCCGTTGACCTCCTTCTCGGGGGTGACGACCGTCACGTCGCAGGCGTACTTGCCCATGGTGGAGGCGAAGAGACCAGCCGGACGCATGTGAAGACCCTGAGGATTAACGAGGGTAGCCTTCTCAGAAACCATAATTGACTCCTTTTTTGTGTTTAACCCCTATCAGCAATGCGACAGGAGCCATATTCACGACGTTGATTATATTAACTCACATCAAACGGTTTTTCATTATGTTTCGCACGAATTGTTGGACAGATGTCGTTCCTGCACGCTCGCCTGCCGGGCGGGGCGGTTAAGTTTGCTGCTCTACAGTCCTGCGCAAGACGGAAAGCACATTAAGTGCTTTCCTTTGCGTGCGGAACTCGCGACAAACTTAACCGCCCCGTCCGGCAGGCGAGCTGCGGAAACTCGGTCGGTCCAGAGCAATATCGTGCGAACGAAATTTTGGCTGATAATTTGTTCGCCTGGTTGATCTGGTTGATGGGGCTATCTATGCCCTCTTGTGAACTGAGGAATATGCCGAACTGTCGGCAGGAAGGAAATGTCCCTCAGTACCGGGTTACTTGAAAAAAGGCGGGGACCCCTGATGGAGTCTCCGCCTTATATACAGGGGGCGATGTTATTCGCAAGCTGCGGGATTAGACCAGACGGGCATTGATCGTCTTAGCGATCTCGGCAGCGTCGGTGGAACCCTTAACGGTGGCACGGAAGCCCTCGTCCATGAGCGCCTCGGCGACCTTGGACAGGATCTTGAGGTGCGTGGTGCCGGCCTGGGCACCGGGGATGAGCAGGGCAATAGCCACGTTGACAGGAGCGCCGTCCATGGTGTCCCAACCGGTCACGCCAGAGTCGTCCTTGACGACGATGACGGCGGCCTCGGTAATGGCATCAGACTTGGCATGCGGAATAGCGAAGCCCTCCATCATGCCCGTGGTGCCCTCGGCCTCGCGGGCCAGGAAGGCGTTCATTACGGCGTCGGCGTCGTCAGCGATACCGGCCTTGACAGCCTGGTTGGAGACAAAGCTCAGGGCCTCGTCACGAGAAGCAAAATCCTCGGCGACAAAAACGTTCTCGACCTTCACGAAGTCGGAAGCCTCAGCCTTGGGGGCCTCGACGGCAGCGGCCTTGGGAGCCTCGACCGGCTTAGCGGCAGCGGCGGGAGCGGCCTTCTGATTCTTCTCGAAGTCATACTTCTTGAAAGCAACGAACAGGATGCCACCGACCACGGCGCCGATGAGGATCGCGAGGACCCACAGCGGACCGTTCTCGACAACGGGCAGGACCAGGAAACCACCGTGAGGCGCCGGATCGTGGACGTTGAACATAATGGTCAGAATCGAGGCGATGGAGGAACCGAGCATCATGATGGGCATGACGGGCCAGATGTTCTTGGTCATGAACGGAATGGCGCCCTCGGTGATGTGGGTGCAACCAAGGATGAGGTTGACGATACCGGCGTCATGATCCTCCTGGCTGAAGTACTTCTTGCCGACGATAACGGCGAAGGTGGTGATCAGCGGCGGAACGATGCAGGCGGCGGAGACGGCAGCCATGAAGTTGGTGCCGAAGTTATAGGTGTCGGTGCCGACACCGGCAGCCAGGGCCTCGGTGAGCATAGCGGTACCGGTGACGTAAGCAGCCTTGTTGACCGGGCCGCCCATATCAAAGGCGCACATGCAGCCAATGGCAAGACCCAGGACAACAGCGCCAGAGGCAGACAGACCCTTGAGGAAGTCCATCATGGCGGTGTTAATGGCAGCCATGGGGCCGGAGATGCCGAGCATGACCAGACCGACGATGGCGGTCGAGAACAGCGGGTACAGGAAGATAGCCTTGAGGCCGTCCAGGTTCTTGGGCAGCTTGGCAAAAACCTTCTCGAGCAGCAGGATGACATAGCCAGAGAGGAAGCCGCCGACGATGCCGCCCAGGAAGCCGAAGCCCACGCCGGCACCGCCGGCATCGATCATGCCGGTCTCGGCATTAACGGGCAGGCCCTGGATGGCGATCATACCGGCGACAAAGCCGGGAACGAGCGCCGGGCGCTTGCCGATGGACTCGGCGATATAGGCGGAAAGCACGGGAACCATGAGGTTCATGGCGATGCCGCCGATGATCTTGAGCATAGCGGCAAAGCTGTTGTAGTCGGCAGCCGTCGAGTCGAAGGACGTGATGCCCCACAGGAACGAAACGGCGGTCAGAACACCACCGGCAACGACGAAGACCAGCATGTGGCTGACGCCGTTCATGAGGTGCTTATAGATGATGTGACCGATGGACTCCTTCTCCTCGACCTCATCCTCGACATCGGCAGCAGCCGCAACCGTGTCGTCGCCCTTGGCGGCGAGAGCACGGTCAATCAGCTTGCCGGCAGCCTCGACGGACAGGGCCTTGGAAACACCGACGGAAACCATGGGCTTACCGGCGAAACGCTCCGCCTGGACATCCTTATCGGCTGCGACGACGACGGCCTTGGCACCGGCGATCTCACCCTTCGTGAGTTCGTTCTCGACACCGACCTGGCCATGGGTCTCGACCTTAATGGTCAGACCGCGCTCGGCAGCTGCCTTCTCCAGCGCCTCCTTCGCCATGAAGGTGTGCGCGATGCCGGTCGGGCAACCGGTGGCGGCGATGATGTCAAACTTAGCCATGTGTCCCTCCTTCTTGAGTACTGCGCCCGCGGGCGCTCCCCTACACGCGCTACGGTGCGCGTTTTTCCACACCTGAAAGATACCAAGCCACCGCTTATATGAGAAGCAATCCAGCCTATTTCTCCGGTGAAAGGTTCTTTCACAACCGTAAACGGTCGATGAAAGTTTACCATCAACTATTGAAACAGCAAGGTGTATCTTGTAATTGATTTCCCCGTATACTAGGGCGGCACACAACAAGACAGGTTTTAACGCCAACCAGGAGTCATCCATGTCCTATAGCAGCAAGAGCGCACTCTCCCTTATTAGCACGCACAAGGGATACAGCGAGTCCGAGCAACGCATTGTCGACTATATCCTAGAGCACCAGTCCGAGGCACCGCTCCTAACAGCCGCGCAACTCTCGCGCGCCGCCGCAACCTCCGAGGCCACCGTCTCGCGCTTCTGCCGCAAGCTGGGCTTTGGAAGCTTTCGCAGCTTTCAGTTTTCGCTGGCGCGCGATCTGGAGAGTCAGCGCAACGAGGGCCTGACAGACGAGGTCTCGCTCGATAATATGGAGCAGAGCCTCAAAAACATCCTCGCCGCAAAGGTCAGTGAACTCAATGCGACCATCGATGGCATTGATCACGATACACTGGCAGCCGTCGTGCACGCGTTTAAGAACGCAGGGGCTATCGAGTTTGCAGCCGTAGGTAATACCAACGCCGTTGCGCTCGACGCGACGTTTAAGTTTTCGCAACTGGGCCTTCGCTGTATGTCAAGCACCATCAGCGAGACATCAATCGGCTTTGCGCTCACGTTGCGCCCCGGCGACGTTATCGTGCTGATCTCGAACTCTGGCAAGTCGCGTCGACTGAATCGCATGGCAAAAGCGGCTCGAGGCTGTGGTGCCACCGTTGTCGTCATCAGCAGCGACAGCAAGTCTCCGCTTGCTCGCCTAGCCGACTACACCTTTAATACCGTGAACCACGAGGCGCTGCTCACCACGGGCGACTTTGCGTTCTCCAAGATCAGCGCCACGATGATCATCGAGGTTATCTACAACTTCCTGCTGCCCGAAATCGAGGACGCCCGAGAGCACATCAGCTACTACGAGGAGCTTATCCAGCCGGATAAGGTCGTGGAATAGATATTTTGGCGAGCCGACAAACGCCACTCGCCACGAAACCGGCCCATCTACTACGTTTTATCAGTATGGCCCAACCACATACCGAAAATAGAAAAACCGCAGGCGTTCTACCTGCGGTTTTCTTTTTGCAATTCAAGGCGTGGTTGCCGATAGCCTATTAAACGTAGTAGATGGTCCGGTTTCGTGGCGGCCGGGTCGAACATACATGTAACGGCTCGGCCTAAGCACGCGCTTCCTCGAGCATCTGCTTAGCGTGCGCCAAGCTTGCCTCCGATTGATCGCCGCTCAGCATGCGGGCGATCTCTGCGGTACGGGCGTCCCCGGCCACCTCATCCAGATGGGTTTGGGGAACGTCGCCGGGCTCTTTGCTCACCACGTAATGTTTGTCGGCCATGACGGCGACCTGTGCCAGGTGCGTTACGACAATCACCTGATGCGTTGCGGCAAGATCTGCCAGAACGCTCGCAAGGGCGCGTGCAGTAGAGCCGCCAACACCGGCATCGACCTCGTCGAACACCAACGTATCCACGCCGTCCGCGTTACCCAAAACAACCTTGCTCGCCAACATGACACGGCTCAGCTCGCCACCGGACGCAATGCGGCGCAGGGGGCGCGGCGTCAATCCGGCACCGCTACGATACAAAAGCTCGTAGCTCGAAGGACCCGCCGGCGTCCACTCGGCGCGCGGAAGATCGCGCGAGTCCCAAACGAGCTCGGCGCCGCCCATCTCCAGGCGCGCCATCTGACGGCCAACCTCGTGGCAAAAGCGCGGGGCTGCCGTATTGCGCGCACGCTTAAGTGCCTTGGCGGCAGCGAACAGTTCGCGCTCCGCCGCGCCAAGCGCCTCGCGCGCCTTCTTGATCTGCTCATCACCATCGTCTACCAGCGACAACAGCTCTCGGGAGCTATCGCGCATAGCAAACACGTCGTCCATGGTGGGACCCCACTGACGCAAAAGTCCCTTAAGGTCGGAATACCGCTCGCGCATACGAGCCAGCTCGCACGGGTCGAAGGCGACCCCATCTCGATAGGCACGCAGCTCGTTGGCACAATCCTCGAGCGAGATGCAGGCATCCGAAAGCTCATCGGCGATATCACCCAACTTGCGATCGACAGTAGCCATGCGTGAAAGCTCCGCCACGGCGCTGTTCACGGCATCGAGTGCTCCCCCTTCGGCAGCAAGCGACGCATGGGCATCGTTGGCCGTTGCCACCAGCACCTCGGCATGCTCGGAGCGCGGCAGCAGCTCCTCGAGCTCCTCATACTCACCCGGCTTGGGGTCGACCTCGGCGATACGCTCCAGAGCGAAACGCGCTTCCTCGACACGACTCCCCTGCGCGCGTGAGGCCTCTTCGACGCGACGGACCTCTTTGGCAGCCGCGCGCGATGCCTTAAGGCAAGCACGATAGCGATCGAGCGCCTCGAGCGCCGGGCGCCCCGCCCATGCATCGACCATGGCAACATGATGCGCAGGGTCGAGCAGGCGCTGGTGCTCGTGCTGGCCGCAAAGATCCATCATCACGCCGACGCGCTCCGAAAGCTCACGCACGCTGGCGATGCGGCCGTCAATTTTTACGCGGCTACGGCCCTCGGCAGAAAGGCTGCGCTGCGCGGTGAAGCCCTCCGTGTCGTGCGGACCGTCAAACAGGCGCGCCTCGACGTTGGCAAGCGTCTCGCCCTCGCGCACCGTCGACGAATCCGCGCGCTCGCCCAGAATGAGTTTAAGCGCCGAGAGCAACGCAGTCTTACCGGCGCCGGTTTCTCCGGTCAGAACCGTTAAGCCCGCGCTCGGAACCAACGTCGCCTCGCGAATGAGGGCAATGTTGGAAACCTGCAGCTCATCGATCATGACGCACTCCGTAGAACACGCGGCTCACCGAGTTATAGAAGCTCTCGGGGCCGTAATCCAGCAGCAGAACATCGCCGGGACCGCGACGCACGGCCACGCTCTCGACCGTGCCATCGCAGGTAATAAACTGTCCATCGATGGCGATCGCAGGCACGCTCGGGCGGTCATCGGACATAAAAATCTCGACGACATCGCTTGGCGAGGTCAAAAAGGCGCGAGCCTGAATGGTATGTGGGGCGATGGGCACGCAAACCATGCCCGTGTAATCGGGACTGACGATGGGGCCGCCGGCGGAAAGCGCGTAGCCGGTGGAACCGGTCGCTGTCGAAACGACGACGCCGTCACCGCGCAGGCGGTCGATATGATGGCCGGACACCGTGATGTCGAACTCAACCATATCGGACAGGGGCCCGCGCGTAAGCGCCATATCGTTAAGGGCAAACGTGCGCACGACATCCTTCGTGCCATCTTCGCGCACCGAAACGATATCCGCGGCGAGGGTGGCGCGGCGACTCACATGGAGCTCACCGGAAAGGGCATCGCTCACGACCTGCAAAATATCGCGATCCTCGGGGCTCGCAGCCGTCAAAAAACCCAAATGACCATAGGAAAGGCCCAGAATGGGGATCTCGCGGTAGTTGAGAATGCGGGCGGCACGCAACAGCGTGCCGTCGCCGCCGAGCGTAATGACCAGGTCGGCATCGTCAACATCGGGCGCACGCTGGATCTTGGAACGCTGATCGGCAGCCCATGCGACCTCGTAGCCCTGGCGCGAAAGCCAAAGCTCGAGCATTAGGCCGCTCTCGACCGCCTCTTGCTTGTAGTAATTGGGAACCAGAAAGACCTTCATAGCGTTGCAGCTTTCTCGCTCAAAGCCGTTACCTGTGATTGCAGCTCATCGTCGGCACGCTCGCCAGAGGCAAACCTCGTGCCGTACAGGAAAAATTCGACGTTGCCCTTGGCGCCATGGATGGGTGACACGCACACGTCGAGCGGGAACAGGCCCTTGGCGGCAAAGAGCTCAATCGCCGCCACAAGCGTATCGCGGCGGACGGAGGGGTCGGTCACGATACCGCCCTCGCCCACCAGCGCAGCCGGCGCCTCAAACTGCGGCTTTACGAGCGTGCAGAACGAACCCGAAGGCTTCAGGCACGCCAACACGGCGTCGATGATATGCGCGATACTCGTAAACGACACATCGCAGACAGCCAAGTCGATAGCGCCGCCGTAGCCAAGCTCGGGCAGTTGTGTCACGTTGGTGCGCTCATGGAGCCTCACGCGCTCGTCTTGGCGCAGCGACCAATCAAACTGAGCGCGACCCACATCGACCGAAACGACCGTTGCGGCGCCACGCTTGAGCAGGCAATCGGTAAAGCCGCCCGTGGAGCAACCCACATCGAGGCAAGCAAGTCCCAGGGGATCGATCCCAAACGCATCGAGCGCGCCCTCGAGCTTGAGCCCGCCGCGCCCCACGTAGGGAATACGGCCCTTCACGTGCAGGGGCAGACCGGGCGTCACCTTAAGGCCCGGCGAGGTCAAACGCTCGCCGCCACTCGAGACCAAGCCGGCCATAAGAGTGCGAAGGGCATCCGCGCGGTCGGCGCAGATGCCCTGTGAAATCAGTTCGTCATCGAGACGCACGCGTTTCATGAATGCCATCAACCATTCGTATCCGGAGACGCGGCCTGGCTATCCTGGGATTCGTTTGCCGCATCCTCATCGTATTCCTGCTCGAGCTTATCGGCCTCACGAGGCGTCAACTCAAACTTGTCGACCATATCGACCGCACGGGAGCCAAGTTCGATCGCCTCGTCAAACAAATCGAGCGAACGCTCCAAGGACGTATCCTTGGAGCGAACGGTAGCGATGATCTGGTCCAAGCGGTCCGAGATCTCGTCGAAGTTGCGGACGGAACCCTCTGGCATGGCTACTCCTCGACGGTACCGTTCTCGGCCTCGGCGACCTCGGCACCCTCGTCGAGAACGTCGGCCGCAGCCTGAGCGGCGGCAACCTTGGCGGCAGCCTCGGCGGCCTGGGCCTCCTCGCGGGCGCGGTCCTCGGCCAGCAGCTCCTGATACAGGTCCTCGCCCGGTAGCTCCTCGCTACGCGCGATCTTGCCCAGCACGCCGTTGACAAACGACGCGGACTGGTCGGTGCCATAGGCCTTGGCAAGCTCTACAGCCTCGTTGATCACGATGGCGTCCGAGACCTCCTCGTCGGTGAGGAAGCGCATCTCATAGACGGCGATACGCAGCAAATTGCGATCGGCGCCGGGCATGCGCATAAGATCCCAGTTCTTGGCGATGGAGCGCAGGGCGCAGTCGATGCGGTCGATATACTCGTAGGCACCGCGGCACAGCTCCAGAGCGTAGGGGTCGAGGGGACCCTTCGAGATCAGGAAATCGCCCTCGAGGACGCGCTCGAGCGGGCTGTCCGTCGCCTCGGCCTGGAACAGCAGCTGCAGCGCCTGACTGCGGGCAAGCGTACGCCCGCGATAAACCTTAAGGCTCAAAGGTTACTCCTTGGGGAAAACGAGGCCGTCGATGCAAACGTCAACGCGCTCGACCTCGACGCCTACCTGGGCATCGATAGCTGCGACCACGGCGGAGCGAACGGCCTCGGCGAGTTTCTTGAACGGATAGCCAAAGAACACCACGACGCGCACGGTGAGTGCGAGCTTGTCGCCGATGACCTCGGCCTCTACCGCCGGATCGGAAGCCGGGGACTTGGACGAAAACATCATGGAGACAAGGTTGGTGGCAAGGTCCTTGACGCCCACGGAGGCGATGCCCTCGACATCCGTGACGGCGCGCGAGACGATGGCGGTCAGAACATCGGGCGAAATACCGATGCCGTCAATCTTGATTTCCTGGGGCATGAGTCCTCCTAGAAGAGTTGGTTGCTAGACGCGGGAGACGAACTTGCCGTCGCGGGTGTCAACCTTGATGACCTCGCCCTCGTTGAGGTACATAGGGACCTGGATGACAGCACCGGTGTCGATGGTGGCCGGCTTGGTGGAACCCTGAACGGTGTCGCCCTTAAAGCCCGGGTCGGTCTGGACGATGGTGGTCTCGATGAACATCGGCGGGGTCACGCCCATGAGCTCGTCGTCGGCGAAGAGCAACTGGCAGGTGTCGTTCTCGCGCAGCCACTTGGAGTTCTCGCCCACCATGTCCTCGGGAACGGGAACCTGCTCGTAGGACTCGTTGTCCATGAAGATGTAGTCGGCGCCGTCGTTGTAGAGGTACTGGAACTCACGGGTGGTGAGCATGACGCTCTCGAACTTGGTACCGGCGTTGCAGGTGTTCTCGACGACACGACCGCTCTTGATATCGCGGGTCTTGTAGCGCACAAAAGCACCGCCCTTGCCCGGCTTGACGTGCTGGAACTCGACGATGGTGTAGACCTTGTCCTTAATGCGGAGACCGAGGCCGTTCTTGAAGTCGGCGGTAGAAATGGTAGGCATAGCGACCTTTCTTGTTATGGGTAGAACGCACAAGCGTCCAAATTACATACGAGCGAAATTATACACTTGCAGGCGGCGCCTGCGGCGAGCGCATAAAAAGAGAACGCGGGGCGCCCGAATCATTTCGGACGCCCCGCTTCCAAAATCGAACTGAATGTCTTAGCAGTCGATGACGTGCAAGTCGTGCGGGGTCTTAGTGAAGGGCTCATAGCCGTTCTCGGTGACAACACCGTAATCCTCCAAGCGCACGCCGCCCACGCCGGGCAGGTAGACGCCGGGCTCCATGGTGACAACCGAGCCGACCTCGATGATGTTCTTGCTGCGGTTGAAGTTGGGCAGCTCGTGGATGTCGATACCGACACCATGGCCCAGGCCATGGTTGTAGTAATCGCCATAACCGGCATCGCCGATGATCTTCTTGGAAAGCTTGAAGATATCGTTACCCTCGACGCCCGGATGGATAGCGGCGACGCACTCCTCGTGGGTGCGGCGCACGAGCTCGTACAGGTCGAGCTGTTCCTGCGTGGGCTCGCCCATCACGACGGTACGCGTCATATCGGAGCGATAGTCGCAGTAGCCCGCGCCATAATCCATGAGGACGAAATCGCCCTTCTCGATGACACGGTCGCTCGGGACGGCATGCGGGTTGGCGGTGTTGGGACCGCTCGCGACGATGGAGCCAAAGGCCAAGCTGTCGGCACCGTTGGCGAACATAAAGTTCTCGAGCTCGTTGCGAACCTGCTTCTCGGTCATACCGGGCTTAATAAAGCCGAGCATGTGCTGGAAGGCGGCATCGGTGATCGACTGCGCGTGTCGCATGAGCTCGATCTCCTCGGCGTCCTTGATGGCGCGCATCTTACGAATGTCGTCATGCATCAGCGGCAGCATGCAGGCGACGGAGCGATCCTCAAGACCACGCTGAATACCCTGGTAAAAGTTAATCTGCATGTCATCCTCGACGGCGCAGACACGACACTTGTTGGCCGCGATCTTGTCGGCAACCCAACCGGGGATGGTGCCCTCGTCCATGTCGTAGACCCAGGGGCTGCCGGCGGGCGTGTTCTCCTCAAAGCTGTTGAGATAGCGCGAGTCGGTATGGAACAGGCACTGATCGGCCGTAATAAATGCGGCGTGCGGAAACTCGAAGGTGTAATCGAAGACGCCCTTCACACCCGTGAGCCAACGGAGGTTGGCCTCATCGCGCACGACGATAGCATCGTAGCCGCGCTCGA
Source organism: Collinsella sp. LCP19S3_C9 (assembly GCF_052121575.1). NCBI lineage: Bacteria > Bacillati > Actinomycetota > Coriobacteriia > Coriobacteriales > Coriobacteriaceae > Collinsella > Collinsella sp. LCP19S3_C9. The sequence goes on along the minus strand of NZ_JBQKDZ010000005.1, from coordinate 95,502 downwards.
CCATCAGGGCACGGACACGCTCGATACGACCGGAAGGACCGGCAGCAAACTCAGACATTCAGATTCCTTTCTTATTGTCCTCAAAAAGAGCAGGACGGGCTTCAAACGAATAGCCGAACCACAAGCGATTCGCAACCGATTGAAAACCCGTCCCTCAAAATGATACGAAAGACGATGGATGTCAATAAAGTTAAAAAAGTTCCTTGCGAGAAGCCAGATACGCCTGCGCATGGCGTTCGAGAATCTCGTCCTCGACATTTGTCAGGCGAATGGCGCCGAGCGCCGCGGGCAGCGGCAGCATGCTGCGGTTTGAGCGGGCAAACTGCTGCTTGCGGAACTCCTCGATAAACGCGGTGGGCTCCAAGTCGAAGGCAAGCTCTTCGATGCCAAAGTCCTCCAGGCAATCGTCGAGATCAAACACATTGTCGATATCGAAGTCGCAGGCATCATGTGCTAGGCGCGCCTCAAAGCGCATACCCTCGGAAAGGAGCTGGTATGCGGGAACGTTATCCGCGGCCTCGCCCAGGCAGGCGCGAAGGGTGCGCTCCCCTGTCTTACCAAAATCGAGTGCATGGCGAGCACTGGGGTTCGTGGCCATGAGCACGTCTTTGCGCGCGGTCTGGGACCACTGCACAGCATTGACGAGCGCGACCTCCTCGCCGGAAAGAATCTCGGGAACAGTCTCGGTAAACTGATTCCAGCGGGACTTGCTGCTCGAAAGCATGGTGCCAACAAGCACCACATAGCCGAGCTTGAGATCCTCGGGGTCCGCCTCGCGAACAAGGTCGAGGTCACACACGACCAAGCCCGATTCGGGACGGAACGCGATAGCGGGAAGTGCATTCGACGACGAGGCGACGAGCGGCTTCATGGTCGTCGCGACCGTGAGCATGGCGTCGAACGTTGTCGGCAGCAAGGCGCACTCGGTGCGACCGCACCACTGGTTGGCGCACCAGCTAACAACCGAGCAGGTTGCGGCATCACCAACGGCGACAACCAGATCGTCGCAGGTAATGCCGTTGACAGATAGGGCGCCAAAGATTGCATCGGCATCGGCCAGCGTAGCACCAGCAGGCGAAATCTCGAGTGGGAGCTGCGACACGACAAAACCGGCATCAACCAGCGCATGCTCGACGACCTCGCCAAAACGCTCTGACGTGGCGTCGTTCCAAACCACCAACGCGCGCTTAGTCTTGCCCACAGCCGAGGCAAACATGCGCGACAGCTCCTCGAACGCGCCCAATCCGACGCGGACATCGACACTGCGGTTTTGGAAATTGATCAGTTGACGGCGAATCATAGCAGCCCACGCTCCAAAAGCATCTCGGCACAAAGGTAGGAAACGTCCTCGAAGGACTTGTTGCGAATATCAAGAGTAATATCGGCGGCCTGGCGATATAGCGGACGGCGATGCTCAAACAGGCGCGCGGCATGCTCGGGCGAACGGAAATCGGGACGCGTGTCGGACCGACGAATCTGGCGAATCGAATCCTCAAAGTCGCCTTCGAGATACACACAGATACCCATCTGGTGCATAAGCTCAATATTCACCGGAGTCTCGACGATACCTCCGCCGCAGGAAACCAGCAGGCTGCGCTCGCTTTGGAGCGAACGGAGCGCCGAGGTCTCGAGCTCGCGAAAACGTTCCTCCCCCTCGGTCTCAAAAATCTCGGTCACCGATTTACCGCAACGACGCACGACAAGGCGGTCGGTATCGATAAAGCGACGTTTGAACATAGTGCCCACGTTGCGCGCAAGCGTCGATTTGCCCGCGCCCAAAAAGCCGATAAAGAAGATATGGTCGCAGCCGTGTTTGGTGTGCTGGGACATAGCGAGACCTATTCCTCGCAGGGAAGGTCGCGCAGGGCCCGGCGCTCAAAGATACGGAAGATCTGCGTATACCACAGGTCCTGAGTGGCCTGCGGCTTTACCAAGATGGTATCGACGCCGGCGAAATTGCCGCTCCACACGTCCGTGTAGAGCTGATCACCGATCAGCACCGCCTCGTCGGCCGTGGCGCCGAGGCGCTTAAGACCCGCCTTGAGGGCAAACGGAGCCGGCTTCATGGCGTGGCTAATGGCCTCGAGTCCCAGCTCGCGTGCCGAGCTCATGACCTGGTCGCGATGCCAGTTGTTAGACACCATGCACAGCTTAAAGCCTTTGGCGCGGGCGGCATCGAGCCAAGCGGAAACCGCGGCGGGAACCTGCTCGGTGTCACGCGGCACCAGGGTGTTATCGCGATCGAGCAGAATGGCGCGTTTGCCGTCGGCCCACAGGGTATCAAGGTCGATGCGGTCGACGGATGCAACATATCGTTTGGGGCTGAAAATCCTCATGTTTAATTCCAAGACTGTTGGTGCTCTTCGTAGGTTTGCGAGAAGTACTCCTCGTCCTGCGTAATGTAGAAATACAGGTCATCGGAGTCGGTCGGCTCAAGCGTGGCCTTGAGTGCCTCGAGCGACGGGGAGCAGATGGGCGTGGGTGGCAGACCCTCGTGCTTATAGGTGTTATACAGACTATCGCTCTGCAGGTCGTCGGCGGAAACCTCGCCACCGGTGACATACATCATGGTCGCATCGCTGTTGAGATAACGCAGACCGTCGAGCTTGCCGGCAAGGCGGTTGTAGAAGACCGAGGCGACATGTGCGCGCTGCTCGGCGTTGAGACCCTCGCGCTCAACGATGGAAGCGAGATTGATGATGTCGTAATCGGACATCTCCACGCCGTAACGCTCTTTGATCTTGGCCTCGCACCCGGCAAAATCGAGAGACTTGTACTCGGTGTTGAACTGATCGAGCATGGCGCGGATAACGTCATCGGCGCTCGGGTCCTTGCCCAGCGAATAGGTCTTGGGGAACAGAAAACCCTCGAGCGAATCGTTGGCGGCGCCCTTAAGGAAGCTATAGTCGTCCACGTAGTTGGAGGCCTTGGCCTGGTTGAGGAAGTCCTCCTTAGAGATGCTGTCGTAGGCCTGGGCCACACGGTCGGCGACTTGATCGACCGTTAGACCCTCGGGAATAGTAAGCGCATTGGAGCCCGCATTGGGGCCTTCCATGAGCTGCTGAACAACCTTGGTCGCATCCATGAATGTGGTGAACGAATAGGTACCAGGCTTGAGCGACATATCGGCATTAAGCTTTTTGACCGCCGCATAGTAATCCTTGGGATTTTCGACGATATGGTTCTCGGAGAGGATCGAGGCGATGGTGTCGCCCGAAGCACCGTCGGGAATGGTCACCGTAACCTGCTGACCAGCCGTAACCTTCGTATCCTCACCGGCAAAGAAACCCTTGACGGCCGGCACGACAAAGAAAGCGATCGCAGCAAGCGCGAGCACCGCCACCACAACGCCGATGATCATGGGAACCGGAGAACTCTTCTTTTGAGCACCGCGTCGAGCACGCGTGTCGTAGCTCGAGCGGGTCGCCGGAGCAACGCCATGCAAACCGCGAGCATGATGCGAATGAGATTGGGTAGCCTGCGTTCGCCGGACAGGTGCCTGCTGCTTAAAGCGGGTACCGCCTGCAGGCTGGGCCGTACGAGCAGTGGGCTGCTGAGCCGCGCGAGAAGCCGGATGCTGAACCGAACGAGCAGAAGGCTGCTGACCCGTCCTTTGAGCAGGTTGGGCCGAACGAGCGAAGGACTGCACCGGGCGCGCGCCAGGCTGAGCTGCGCGCTGCGTCGGCTGTGCCGGACGCTGGCCAGGCTGGGCAGGGCGCGACTCGGGCTGACGTGTACGATTCGGCTGGCGCGGATCGGAAGCGCTAGGCATGCGAAACCTCCTCGTTTTTACGATCGAGCCACGTCTGCAAAAACAGGCTGGCGGCAATCATGTCAATCTTGCCCCTCATCTGCTTTTCGTTGAGGCCCTGCTCGCGCAAGATACGCTTTGCCTCTTGCGAGGACAGACGCTCATCCTCAAACTCGAGCGGAAGATCAAGCTCGTCGGCGATCTTTTGTGCCACGGCGGCAACGCGCTCGGCTTGAGGGCCGGGCTCGCCGGCCATGGTCAAGGGACGTCCGCTTACCAGGATGTCGGGCTCATAGTCCTCGACCAGGTAACGGAACGTCTTGGCCATACCGGTGACCTCGGCGGCCGGGAGTACCTTGACAGGCATCGCCATCTTGCCATCACGGCTCGAGACGGCAATGCCAATCCTGGTCTCCCCTATGTCCAGTGCGAGCGCGACCACAGCGACTACTTCGGTTCTTAGGCGCCCAGCGCGGTCTTAGCGGCCGCGAGGGCATCGGCGATACCGGCGGCGTTCTTGCCACCGGCCTGGGCCATGTTGGGACGGCCGCCACCGCGACCGTCGACCAGGCCCGCGATCTGCTTGATCACGTTGCCGGCGTGGAAACCGGCCTTGACGGCGTCATCGGAGCCGGCGGCGAGCAGCACCGGGGTGCCCTTCTCGGTCACGCTGGCGACGACGCAGGCGACAGGGCCGGCGACCTTCTGGTGCACGGTATCCCAAACGTTGCGCAGGTCGGCGGCCTCGAGACCCTGGAGCTCAGCGACGACGAGCTTGTAGCCATCAAGCTCGACGGCGCCCTCGATGGCGCTGGAGATAGCGTCGGAGGAGCCACCGGTCAGGGCCTTCTTGAGCTTATTGGACGTCTCGCGCAGCTCGGCCTGCAGGTTCTCCACACGAGCGGGAACCTCGTCGACGCGGCACTTGAGCGCAGCGGCAGCGGCGTCAACGAGTGCCAGGCGGTCGGCCATGTAGTCGAGGGCACCCTTAGAGGTCACGGCCTCGATACGGCGGACGTTGGAGCCCGTGGAGGACTCGGAAATGATCTTGAACAGACCGATCTCGGCGGTGTTGGCGGCATGGGTGCCACCGCAAAGCTCACGGGAGAACGGCTGGTCCTCGGCGCCCACGGAGACAACGCGGACAACGTCGCCGTACTTCTCGCCAAAGAGGGCGACAGCGCCGGCGGCCTTGGCCTCATCGATGCCCATAACGCGGGTAACGACCGGCTTGGAAGCGAAGATCTGGTGGTTGACCAGGTCCTCGACAGCCTTGAGCTGCTCGGAGGACAGGGCCTCGAAGTGCGTGAAGTCAAAGCGCAGGTGCTCGGGCGTCACCAGCGAGCCGGCCTGGGAGACATGCGCGCCCAGGACCTGCTTAAGCGCGGCGTCGAGCAGGTGCGTGGCGGTGTGGTTGCGGCGCAGGAAGCCACGACGCTCGGCGTCGAGCGCGGCGGTCACGGTGGCGCCGACGGTCAGCGTGCCCTCGGCAACATGGGCGACGTGAGCATACAGGCCGTTGTGGTTCTTGGTATCGGAAACCGTCAGCGCAACGCCCTCGGCACAAAGCTCGCCGGCGTCGCCCTGCTGGCCACCCATCTCGGCATAGAACGGGGTGCGGTCGAGCACGACCTCGACGTCCTCGCCGGCGGCAGCGGACTCGACGGACTCACCGTTGCGCACGATGGCGACAACCTTGGCACCCTCGATCACATCGTTGTCATAGCCGTCGAACTCAGTCGCGGAAACTTTGTCGGAAAGCTCGACCCACACGTCGTTGAAGCTACCCCAGGCGTCGCCCTTGGCGTTGGCGCGGGCGCGGGCCTTCTGGTCCTCCATGCAGGCGGTAAAGCCGTCCATGTCGACGTCGTGGCCAGCGGTGCCGGCGATCTCGACGGTCAGGTCGATGGGGAAACCAAAGGTGTCGTGCAGCTTAAAGGCAACGTCGCCCGGAAGCACGGCGCCCTCGGCAAGCGCGGCCAGGGCCTCGTCCAGGTAAACGCGGCCGTTGTCGAGCGTCGTGGAGAAGCGCTCCTCCTCGGAGGCGACGATACCCTTGACGAGCGCGACGTTCTTGAGCAGCTCGGGGTAGGCCTCACCCATCTGAGCGTTGACCTCATCGATAAACTTGGTCAGGAAGGCGCCCTCGATACCCAGCAGGCGACCGTGGAACACGGCGCGGCGGAGCAGGCGGCGAAGGACGTACTCGCGGCCCTCGTTACCGGGGAGGATGCCGTCAGAGATCATAAAGTCGACGGCACGGGAGTGATCGGCGATGATACGCAGCGAGCGGCTGGCACCGGAGTAATCGTCGGCGTCATAGGTCTTGCCGCTGATCTCCTCGCCCAGCTTGATGAGGTGCTGCATCAGATCGCCGTCGTAGTTGGCGGTCTTGTGCTGCATGATAGCGGCCATGCGCTCCAGACCCATGCCCGTATCGAGGTTGCGGTGCGGCAGCTCCGGCATGGAGCCGTCCTCCTGGCGGTCGTACTGGGTAAACACGAGGTTCCAGAACTCCAGGAAGCGGTCGCAGTCGCAGCCGGGCTTGCAGTCGGGGCTGCCGCAGCCGACCTCCTCGCCCATGTCAAAGTAGATCTCGGAGCACGGACCGCAGGGGCCGGTGGGGCCGGCGGCCCAGAAGTTGTCGTCCTCGCCCAGACGCGAGATGTGATCCTCGGCAACGCCCAGAGAGCGCCACACGTCATGGGTCTCGTCGTCCTCGGTAAAGACGGTGAAGTACAGGCGGTCGAGCGGCAGCTTGAACTCCTTGGTGATGAGCTCAAAGGCCCAAGCGCAGGCCTGCTGCTTGGAGACGCCGCCAAAGGAGAAGTCGCCGAGCATCTCAAAGAAGGACAGGTGACGGCCATCCTCGCCGATGCAGTCGATGTCGTTGGTGCGGACGCACTTCTGGCAGGAGATAGCGCCGATCTCCTTCATGGTCTTCTTGCCCTGGTAATACTCCTTAAACTGGTTCATGCCGGCGTTGGCAAGCAGCAGCGAAGGATCGTCGGGGACGAGGGACGAAGAAGGATAGAGCTTAAGACCGCGCTCCTCAAAGAAGTTGAGGAACTTGGAGCGAATCTCAGCCGTAGTCATTGACGGGTAGTCAGCACTCATAGAGGGAATCTCCTCGGTTTCACATCGAAACAGTTCAAACGTAACGATATTACCATCCCACCGCGCCTGTGCAAAAAAGAGGGCCGCCAAACAGCGACCCTCCAGCGAATTTGCACGTTATTGCCTATGAACTTGAACTTGAAATGGCTTACTGCTCATCATCGTCCATGGAACCGTCGATGCCGGTATTGGTGTCGTCGTCCGAGTTGGAATCGTCGTCCTTGGCGAAGGGATTCTTGAAAAAGCCCGTAGCATCGGGCTGAAGGCCCGAGAGCTTGATCCAGGGGTTATCGAGCTCGGGCCTGGGCATGGCCTGGGCCTCGGGCGCAGTCTCGTTACCGATGAGCTCGGACTCATAGATGAATGTATCGTCTCCAAGCGCATCGTAGGCGGCAACCGCGTTACCCTCGGCATCGCGATACGGCGTGCCCTTAAACACGGCGCCGTCGTATGCCACGAGCTGGCGGCCGGTCTCGTTCTCAAAGTAGTAAACGAAAATGCCCTTGAGGGCCGCGCACAGCGGAATGGCGATAACCATGCCGATGGCGCCCATAAGCGCCGAACCGATAACGAGTGCCGTCAGGCTCATGATGGGATGCACCTGCACCGAGCTCTGCATGACTTTAGGCGAAATGACGTTGTCGGTGACATTTTGTGCCACCATGGTCACGATCAAGGTCCACAAAGCCAGCATCGGGCTGAACATAAAGCCGAGCACCGTGGCGATCGCCGCGCTCACCCAGGGGCCAACAACCGGGACCAAGTGCATAATGCCCGTAAAGATGGCCATGAGCGCCGCGTAGGGATGGCCAATGAGCGTAAAGCCGATAAAGGCGAGGATGCCACCGCAGATGGACGTCACGACCATGCCACGCATATAGCCGCCGACCGAGCGCGAAAGAATCGCGACCATAAAGCGGTAGGAGGTCTCCTTTTCCTGACCAATGATGGTGCAGACCTCGTGGTGCATACGGGGATAGTCGCAGGCCAGCCAATAGGCAAGCACCAGACCGAGGAAGATGACGAACAGCTGCGAGGCCGTATTGGTAATGAACGGGAATACACCGCGACCAAGCTCAGCGGCAATCTGAGACACATACTTGGACGCCACGGTAACCAGCGAAGAAAGATTATCGTCCAGATACTCTTTGAGCGGCGTATTGTTGAGCGTCTTGGCATGCGAGACCATCTCGTTGAGATCACCGCCCGCAACACGAAGCTGCTCAGGCAGGCGGCTCAGGACTTCCATGATCTGACCAAAGAGAATCGGCGACAAGATGCAAACGACACCGACGAGCACAGCAACGACCACAATAAGCGCGATGAGCGAACCAATGCCACGGTTAACGCCGTGATGCTCAAGCCAGTTAGTGATCGGCGACATCACAAAAGCGATGATGGAACCAACAGCTAGAAACTCGATAACCGGCGCCAAGATACCCATAAGGTTAAAGATGACGGCGGCGATGGCAATGCAACCGACGACGGCCCAAATGCGAAGCGTCAGAATACGGGTATCGCGCAGCGCGCGATCGGTTTGTTGGGGGTGTTCACTCATGAACGAACCATCACTCCGTCGGGGTCGATCTTATCCTGAACCTTCTTAAGGGTACGGCGCAGCAGGCGCGAGACCTGCACCTGCGAGATGCCCAGCTTCTTGGCGATCTCGATCTGGGTCATGCCCTTTACGAAACGCAGCTCGATAACCTCGCGCTCGCGCGGCGAGAAATCGCGGATGGCCTCCTCAATCACCAGGCGGTCATCGGTGAAGTCGAGCTCGTTGTCATCGTCGGCGTAACGGTCGAGAATTGAAGGCGCGTCGTCAGAATCGGACGCACCGGGGGCCTCGATGGGCACCGAGGTATAGGCCGAGGACGATTCCATGGCCTCCAGCACCTCGTCAACGGTCACGTCTAGGTACTCAGCGATTTCCTCAACCTTAGGCGAGCGCTGCAGCTCGTTAGTGAGCTTGTCGGTGGCCTGGTTAACCTTGGCAGAGAGCTCCTGTAGGCGACGCGGAACGCGCACACTCCAACCCTTGTCGCGGAAGTGACGCTTGATCTCACCCAAGATGGTGGGCGTGGCGAACGTGGTGAACTCAAGTCCGCGCTCGGGGTCAAAGCGGTCGATAGCCTTGAGCAAACCCAGATAGCCGACCTGCATGAGGTCGTCGAGCGGCTCGCCGCGATTCTTAAATTTGTTGGCAAGAAACCTTACCAGGTTCATATGGGACATGACGAGCTGCTCGCGGGCGTCCGGATCACCGGTCTCTTTGTAGCGACGAAACAGCTCGCGGGTTTTCTCCTTGTCCCAAGCGGTCTTACCGCTCCGGGAACGTTCGGTCATATTAGATATCCGCCTTGAGATCGAGGGAAAGCGTCAGAGGCGCCGCAGTCTTTTCGTAGGAATCGCACACGCTTGCCAGAATGAGCTCGGCATATACGGCGGCCTGGTCATCCTCATCGACAGTCGCCTGGTCGCCAAAGGTGAAGGTCATGCCCACGTGAGACTCATCGACATCGAATTTGATCGAGATAACGTCAGAATCAACGGCCGTGCAGCCAAAGATGAAGGCCTCCTCGGCAGCCATACGAATGTCCTCGATGCGATCGACGGACATGGAACACAGCGCGCCGACATTAGCCGCCGTCATGCGCACCAGGCGTGCAAGACGCGGATCCCCGGCAACAGTCAGCGTGATAGAGCAAGTTGCTTCACTACTCATCGCAGGACTCCTCGGAGGTCTCGGCGGGCGTGTAAGTGTAATACCGGGCTGCTTTAGCAGCAGGCTTCTGTGCATCATCGTCACCAGCAGCGGCATCGTCCCCGGCTTCGCCAATCAGGACACGCTCGGTCGGCTGCTCGGCTTCGGCGGCAGCGGAAAGATTATGCTCGGCCTCGACCGCGGGGGCCTTCACCTTGTTAAAGAATTTCTGAACGGCACCGGCCGCAGAGTCGGTCACACTCGACACAGCATTGCTGGCTTCGGCCATGCTGCCCGTAACCTCGGAAATGTCGCGAACCACGGCTTCGACCTCTACGAGATTGGAGGTAAGAGCGTCGACGGCGGTCTTGCTCGACTTGAGGAGCGGCTCAACCTGCGCCAGCGCGGGGGTGAGCTCATCGACGGCGCCATCGAGCTTTGCTACCACGGGCTGAGCCTCGGCGATGGTGTTGTTAAGGTCGCTCACCGTCTTGTCGAGCGAATCAACGACAGTGCGGGTCTTTCGCAGCGTGAGCGCGAGCTCGATGACAGCCCACACGCCGGCAACGGCGAGCAGCAGCAGGGCGATTTGGATGGGACTCATACAAGCCTCCCGAAGGAATCGAAATACAGACGCTGTTCATGGTACCCCAAAGGGGACCGAACATGCCAAAAGCAGCAACGTGAGACAAAATTACCAGCAGCTACTTCGGTGCATTCCCGCTACGGTCGCGCTCGCTTTGCTCTACACGCCACTCTTCCCAGCCGCGGCCGGCAGGCTGCCAAAACGCACCGCGCTCCAGCCCCTCGGGCAAATAGCGTTGATCGACCCAGCCTTCGGGATAATCATGCGGATACTTATACACACCGTATTCGTCGCTGCCCGGGCGATGACGATCGCGTAGATAGCTCGGCACCTCGCGCAGCCCACTTGAATGAATATCGGCCAACGCCGCATCAATCGAGGCCTCACACGCGTTGGATTTTGGCGCCAAGCACACATAGAGTGCAGCCTGAGCCAGATTAATGCGACACTCGGGATAACCGATAACCTCGGCAGACTTAAACGCGGCATGGGCCACCAATAGCGCCTGCGGGTCGGCGTTGCCAACATCCTCAGAAGCCTGAATCATAATACGGCGAGCGATAAACTTAGGATCCTCCCCCGCATCGATCATGCGCGCGAGCCAATAGATCGTGGCATCGGGGTCGCTGCCGCGCATAGACTTAATAAACGCGCTGATGATGTCGTAGTGCATGTCGCCGTTTTTGTCATACGAAAAACCACGGCGCGGATTGGCAATCTTTACGTCATCCACGGTAATGGGATAACGCTCCCCCGCCGCCGGCGCTGACGTTCCCTCGGTATCGGGACGCGTGACGGCAATCTCGCTCGCAAGCTCGAGCGTCGTGAGTGCCGAGCGGGCGTCACCCGCAGCCAGCGTGCAGATGGTCTTAACCGTATCCTCATCGGCCGAGAACTTGCCGTTCAAACCCTGCGGCGCCTCGAGCGCACGCTCGATAAGCGTGGCGATATCCTCGTCCTTTAAATGTTCAAGTTCCACCACGCGACCGCGCGAGAGCAACGCCGAGTTGACCTCGAAGTACGGATTCTCCGTCGTGGCGCCAATCATAATGACGGTACGGTTCTCAACCGCATGCAGCAGGGCATCCTGCTGCGACTTGGAGAAGCGGTGAATCTCGTCGATGAAAAGAATGGTGCGACGGTCGTACGTATTCAGGCGCGTCTTGGCCTCGTCAATCACGCGGCGCAGGTCCTTCACAGTGCCCGTCACGGCGCTGACCTCGACAAACTCGCTCTTGGTATGGTTGGCGATAATGTGGGCCAGCGTCGTCTTGCCCGTACCGGCCGGCCCATACAGAATCACACTCGACAGCACGTCATGCTCAATCGCGGCACGCAACCACGAGCCCTTACCGACGGCCTTTTGCTGGCCCACGTACTCGTCGAGCGAATTGGGCCGCATGCGCACCGCAAGCGGCGCATTCTGAAAGGAACGCTCACGCGTCGAAGCAGAAAAAAGGTCGTCCATAGCCATCCCGTGCATCAATCAAAAACGTTTTCCATAAACAGTATACCGAATATATACGAACTACCGTTCGTTAATATAGGTACGGTGCGGAAACATCAATCCCGGGAACAGTTTGCTCGTGAGCTCGCAGAAATAACCGTCCGTCATGCTCGCAATGTAATCCACGACCGTCTGGTCCTTATCGTCCTGCCAGGCATAGGTGCGATCGTAGTAGGAAAGCTGCTGCTCAATGCGCGAAATGTGGTGCTTAAAGATATACGAGGACTCGTCGCCTTCGTTTATGTCCCGCAGGCAACGGCCATAGAGCTTTTCGAAGGCCTCGCGCAGCTCCGCTTCGGAGTCGCCTTCTATGCCGCCCTTGCTATAGATCTTCTCGTAGTTCTCGCGCTTGGCCCGGCGGATCTCCTCAAACAGGTCCTCGCTCATCTCGATGCGCGGCTTGCCATAGCTGTGCTCGACGATATCGATAGAGGCATGCGTAAGGATCCAGCTGTTGTATGCACCGCCCAGGTCATCGTCAAAGGCGTCGGGTGACAGCAGGCCCGCCGCAATGGCGTCTTGGCGATCGCGCCCAACGTAGGCAAGGATATCCGAGATGCGAACCACGCAGCCCTCGAGCGTCATGGGGCGCAGGTGCTCAATTGCGCTATAACCCGTGGCAATGCATTCCTCGACGGTTCGGTCGAACTGGTTAAAGGAACCCATGTCCGAAAGCTCAAAAACACGCTGTTCGTACTCGCCGTTGTGGCACAGTACGCCATCGAGCGTCTGGAGCGACACGTTGCGGCCGTACAGCGCGTCGAGCACGCGGACCGACTGCACATTGTGGAAAAAATAACGCCCCGTGCGCTCATGATAGATGTCGTTGAGGAAACGCTCACCGGCATGGCCAAAGGGCGTGTGGCCCAAGTCGTGGCCTAAGCCAATCGCCTCGATCAGATCGCAGTTGAGCCCCAGAGCACGCCCGATATCGCGAGCGATGCGCGAGACAAGCTGCACGTGCAGGCCGCGGCGCGACAGATCGTCGTTGCTGCGAAAACTGAAGACCTGCGTTTTGCCTGCATAACGTGTGTATGCTGGCAGATGCAGAATCTTTTCGATATCGCGCATAAAGGCCGGACGCATAAGCGTGCCCTCGTCTGCGGCTCGATCGACACGGCGGATGGCCTGGTCGTCACCGCATCGATAGGGATTAACGACACCCGAGGCGCGGTCGGCGGCAATGCGCTCGACCAGCTCGGGCGACAACGCCGCGGGAATGCGATCCAGGCGCGCCTTGATGGCGGCTGTCTGTTGATTGATTGCCATGGCATGCTCCTTAAAAAGGGCGCGCAAACGGTTATAGCGTACTACCCACGAACTCGATTATGGCAAATATTGGCACCAAAAACGGCAGCAAAGGCAGCGAGCGCGATTTTACGATGAGACAGGCAGCGGCAAGGGTCAGGAGCGCAACCGCAAACGCGACGACGCCGCCCAGGGGATCGAAGGTGCAAAGGGCAAAGAGCGCCTTGGCATCCCCCATGCCAACGCCAGGGGCATGGCGAAGGCGACGCCAGAGTGACTCAGTAAGCACAAGGGCAAGGTAGACGATGACCGCAAGACCGGCGTGGTCAAGCGCCATGTTAACGCCCTTGTCGAGCCAGACGCCTGCAAACGCCGCCACCGCACACGCGCCGGCAAGCTCATTGGGAAACCGCCGCTCGCGGGCATCAATCGCCGCGCCGGCAAAGATGCAAATCCAAAACGGGATATAGAACATCGAAACCCCTCAACTGAGCGCTCAAACGTAAAACCACCGCAAAGGTTCTATCCCCTTTGTGGTGGTTTTGATGGTGGTTATTTGGCACCCTGCATGACTTCGTCGAGGGTAACGCTTACGGCGTGCTGCGTCGGCACCCAGTCGACCTTCAAGAACAGCGCTGCCACCGTAATGGGGATATAGCTGAACATAAAGATCGGGAAGGTAAACAGGTTGGTTACCAGACGCCACTTTTGTGCGCAGTGAATATGCTTGTATTCAAAGATAGTCGTGAGCAGCGCCAGGATAAAGAAAGTCTGATACATCATAGCGAAGGTCATAATGAGCGAAGCGGCACACGCCTGCATCTCGACTTCGGTAGCCAAGAAACCGTGCGAAAGGCCGCCCACGATGAGGAACGTCGCATTAGCGAGCATCGAGATCAGAGAGAGCAGCATGCCCGGTGCGATCGTCATAAACATGTCGTAGGCGGCAAAGCGATGATAGCGGAAGGTCGATTTGACCAGGTGCTTACCGTACGTAAAGAACACCTGGTAGAAGCCCTTGGTCCAACGCATACGCTGTTTCCAGGATGCCTTAAACGTCACGGGCTGTTCGTCAAAGAACTCCGCCGGCGCATAGCCAATGCGAATGCCGTGAATGGCACAGAACGTGGTGAACTGAATATCCTCGGTCAGCGTGTGGAACTGCCAGCCGTGCATACCCTCGATAACGCTGGCGGAGATGAGGTAGCCCGAACCCGAAACGGCGCAAGACGTCTTACAGATGTTGCGCGCATTGTTGAGAAAGCGCGCCTCGCGCAGATACCACGTGGCATTAGCTGCCGAGATCCACGAGCTGCCAAAGTTCTTGGAATTGCGATAGCTCGTAACAACATGGAAGCCCTGGTCAAAAGCATCGTTCATCTTGGTCACGTAATCGCGGGCGATAACGTTATCGGCATCGAAGATAAAGTAGCCTTCAAACGTATCGGGATACTCGTTAAGGATGCGGTCGAAGCCATAGTCCATAACCCAGCTCTTGCCTTTACGGGCCAAGTCATTGCGCTCATAGACGACGGCGCCCGCCTCGCGCGCGAGCTGCGCCGTGTTGTCGGTGCAGGCATCGGCGACCACGAAGACCTCGATAAGCTCGGACGGATAATCTTGGTCCTTAATGGAGCGCACGAGGTTGGCGATCACGGCCTCCTCGTTATGCGCCGCGATAAAGAAGGCATAACGATGGAGCTTCTTGGCCTTGGGAGGCGCGACCTCACCACGAAGAGCGCCGATGACAAAGAAGACCACCTGGTACAGAAAACAGACCGTAAGCAGCGTGACGACAATCTGGTTGAAGATCACGATAGGTGTGTTGGTTTGTAAAAAGGCGAGCATGCAGGCTCCCAGGAACGCGTGACGTAAACAACCGTATATCTTACCGCAGGCTTACGGAGTTCAAGAAACCACCTAATACTGGCTAGGCCTCGAGCAGACCGAGCTGAGGGACGATTTCGTTGCCAGCGGCAGTGCGACCGAGCGAACGCGGGGCCAGATCATCCAGAACCGCCGCAAGATCCCATGGCAGCTCGTCACGGCACTCGATGTGCTCCCCCGTCACGGGATGATCGAACGCCACACGCCAGGAATGCAGGAACTGCCTGGTCAAACCCTGATCGGCACGAGCATCGCACTTGCCATAGAGTGGATCGCCCACGCAGGCGTGGTTGATATGGCGCATGTGAACGCGAATCTGATGCGTGCGGCCGGTAAACAGGTGACACTCGACAAGCGTGTAGCCGTCGTCGAAGCGCGTGGAATCAAAACGCTCAAGGACCTTAAAGGTCGTGATGGCCTGGCGCGCAAAGGGGTCATCGGAAACCGCCATCTTCACGCGGTCGCGCGTCGATCGGGCAATACCGGTGTTGATAGTGCCCTCGTCCATGGCGATGTGCCCATGAACGAGCGTAATGTAGCGACGGTCGAGCGTGCGCGTGCGGATGAGATTTTGAAGCGCACGCTGGGTGTCGTCGTCTTTAGCCGCGAGCATAAGGCCCGAGGTATCGCGATCCAGACGATGCACGATGCCGGGGCGGTCCTCGCCCTGCACGGTACCCAGATGGTCGATGCCGCAGTGATAGACCAGGGCATTCGCAAGGGTGCCGCTCTCATGACCATGCGCAGGATGGCACACCAGGCCACGCTGCTTGGAGAGCACCATGAGATAGTCGTCCTCATAGCGAATGTCGAGCGGGATGGCCTCGGGGATCACGTCGGTCGGGTCATGCGGCTCGGGCAGGTCGACCGAGATGCGGTCACCGGAGCGTACGGCATACTTTTTAGATAGGCAGGTCTCGCCGTTGACGGCAACGGCGCCTCCCTCGATCAGATGCGCGCAGGCAGAGCGCGTGGGACAGCCATCGTTGGCGCCCAGATAGGCGTCGAGACGTTGACCGGCGCAATCGTCGGCAACGAGAATATGGATGTCGGCCATTAGCGCTCATTCCTTTCGCGAATCTTGCGGGCACGCTCCCCACGCTGCTTAGCTTTACGTTTGGCGCGGGCCTCGTCACGGGCGTTGAGCTCGGCGGTCGCATCGACCTCGCGAGCGGCCGGACTCAAGAACATGTATCCGATGAGCGCCAGCACGACACCGGCGGTAATGCCGATATCGGCCACGTTAAAGACGGGGAAATCAATGAAGGTAGTGGCAATAAAATCAGTCACAAAGCCCATGGCCAGGCGATCGATCGCGTTGCCGATGGCGCCGCCCGCAACCATGGCCATACCCACGACCTCTAGGCGAGCGAGCTGAGGAGCACGGAGCAAGTACACGGCAATGGCGGCAATGGCCGCAAGCGCCAGCACGGCAAACGCCTTGCCATGGCCCTCGCCCATGCTAAAGGCAGCTCCGATATTGCGGACAAACACAAAATCGATCACGCCGGGGATAGCGGTCATATGCAGGGTATCGCCCACGGCACGAACCGCAAGCTTGGTCAGCTGGTCAACAAGCAACACAAAGAGCGCCACCCCACCAGCAACACCCAACCGCCAACGCAAAGGCGGCGTCATATCCGCACCACGACCCAAAGAAATCCCCTACCCTCAAAACAATCGAATTCCATTTAACGCAAATAACCATCTTATATTGCCATACGCAGAACGCACGACATATCCACCAATGCGACAAAGGGGCTGTCCCCTTGTCCCTTCACCGGGCAGTCTTTTTGGTAGTCTTTTTGGGACGGGGCTTTTTTAGCTACTCAGTCCAGCGCTTTCGAAGATTAAGTCCTTATTTGAGGTAGGGCAGCTAAAAAAGCCCCGTCCCAAAAAGACTACCGACATCGAAAACCCGCCAGAGCGAGCAAGGTGCCTTGAAGCAAGGCGGCATAGACCTTCTGGTCATGCCGCCGAAGCTGAAAGGCAGATTGCCGCTCTGGCGGGTTTGCAGCGTCAACCTGTTACGCGGTTTGGTAAAACCGCGTAACTACAAGGCATTCGCGCAGCGCTTGCAGATATGCGCGTGACCGTTGTACTCGCCGACGGTGGTGCGATAGTTCCAGCAACGGTCGCAGCACTCGCCCTCGGCGGCCTCAATAGCGACGGAAAGCTCCTCGCCCTGGGTCAGCTCAACATCGGAGACGATGTAGAACTCGGCCAGATCGACGGCCTTGTCGCCGGTCAGCAGCGCATACATCTCGGCGGGAACGACCGCCTTGACGCGGACCTGCTGGCTCTTGGTGAAGGTGCCGGCGGAGCGGGCATCCTCAAGGGCCTTGGTCACAGCGCTACGGAGCTCGAGCGAGGCCTCGAGCACGCCCTCGAACTCATTGGCCTCGTCGACCGTGATGGGCGACTTGTACCAATCGAGCAGCGCGGCGTACTTCTGATGATCGACGCAGCCGGCGGGCGCATAGGCCATGGCCTCGTCGACCGTGTAGGACAGGATCGGCTGCAGGTCGCGCATGAGCATCGAGAAGAGCTCAGCCAGCACGGTCTGGGCGCTGCGGCGCTCGAGCGAGCCGGGCTTGTCGCAGTACAGACGGTCCTTCAGGGCGTCGAGGTACACGTTGGAAAGCTCGGTAACCACAAAGTCGTAGAGCGCACGGTAGGCGCGCGGGAACTCGTAGCTGGCGTAGGCGTCGTCGACCTCTGCCTGGACCTGGGTCAGACGGGCAACCATGAGCTTGTCGAGCGGCAGCAGGTCGGCAAAGGCGACGCCGTCGGTCTCGGGCTCAAACTGACCCTCGAGCTCGGAGAGCAGGAAGCGCAGCGTGTTGCGGAAACGACGGTAGGCATCGGACGTACGAGCAAGGATCTCGTGGTCGATGGAGACGTCGGAGCTGGTATCGACCGAGGCGACCCACAGGCGGATGATATCGGCGCCCATCTCGTCGCAGACCTTGTTGGGGTCGATGACGTTGCCGAGCGACTTGGACATCTTGCGGCCCTGGCCATCGAGCGTGAAGCCCTGCGAGACGACCGCCTTGTACGGAGCGTGGCCATTGGCACCCACCGAGGTGAGCAACGAGCTCTGGAACCAACCGCGGTGCTGGTCGGAGCCCTCGAGGTAGACATCCGCCGGGTACTCAAGCTCGGGGCGATACTCGCAGACGGCCTTCCAGGACACGCCGGAGTCCCACCACACGTCGAGGATGTCCTTATCGGCCTTGAGGTGATGGCCGCCGCACTTGGGGCAGACGCAAGCCTCGCCCAGGTAGCTCTCGGGAGCGTCGGTGAACCAGGCGTCGGAGCCCTTCTCGTGGAAGAGCTTGATGACGGCGTCGAGCGTGGCGTCGTTCATGACCTTCTCGCCGCAGTCGGCGCAGGTGTAGCTGGGGATAGGCACGCCCCAGTTGCGCTGACGGCTGATGCACCAGTCGGGACGCTGCTCGACCATGGCACCGATGCGGTTGGCCGCGTGGGCCGGATACCACTTGACGTTCTCGCGGATCTCTTTGCCAGCCTGCTCGCGCAAACCGGTCTTGTCCATCGAGACAAACCACTGGTCGGTAGCACGGAAGAGCACCGGGTGCTTGCAGCGCCAGCAGTGCGGATAGCTGTGCGTGATCTTCTTCTCGAGGACCAGGGTGCCGCGCTCGCGCAGGAACTCGATGATGTGCGGATTGGCCTCGTCGGTATCCATACCGCTGAAGGGGCCACCGGTACCAAACTCCTCGCCGGTGTAGAACTTACCGTCGTCATCGACCGGCATGCAGATATCGGTGATGCCCTCCTTGAGGCAGGCGAAGTAGTCGTCGACGCCGTGGCCGGGCGAGTTGTGGACGATACCGGTACCGTCATCGACGCCGACGTAATCGGCCAGCAGTGCCACGCCCTCGACACCGTCAAAGATTGGCTGCTTGTAGTGGATGTGGTGGAAGGTCTCAGCGGGAACCACATAGGGCTTACCGTCGACCATGACCGGGGTGTACTCCCAGCCAAACTCCTCACAGCACTTGGGAGCCAGGTCCTCGAGCATAACCTCGGCACGGCCATCGTGCTCAACGGCAACATAGGCGGCGCCGGGCTTAAGGGAAACGGCCTGGTCGGAGGGGATGGTCCACGGCGTGGTCGTCCAGATGATGAAGTCAACCGGGCCGTCGAAGTTCTCGAGACCGGCAGGCTTAGTGGTCATCTCAAAGCGCACGAAGATGGACGGGCTCGTCTCGTCGGAGTACTCGATCTCGGCCTCGGCCAGCGCGGTGTGGCAGTGCTTGCACCAGTGGACGGGCTTATGACCGCGATAGATCATGCCCTTGTCGAACATGGCCTTGAAGACCTCGATGTCGGCGGCGTCATGCTGGTGATAGAGCGTCAGATACGGGTTGTCCCAGTCGCCAAGCACGCCCAGGCGACGGAAGCCGGCCTTCTGCAGCTCGATGTTCTCGACAGCGAACTTATTGCAAAGCTCGCGGATCTTAGCCGTGGAGGTCTGGTTGAACTTCTCGGTGCCGAGCTTCTCCTCGACCTTGTGCTCAATCGGCTGACCGTGGCAGTCCCAACCGGGGACATAGGGAACCTCATAGCCCTGCATCATCCAGTAACGGTTGATCATGTCCTTAGAGATCTTGTTCATGGCGTGGCCGATGTGGATCGGGCCGTTGGCATACGGAGGGCCGTCGTGCAGCACGAACTTCTTGTGACCCTTGTTCTTCTTTAGAACTTGCTCGTAGACCTTGTTGTCCTGCCAGTCCTTGAGTCGCTTGGGCTCGGACTTGGAAAGACCGGCACGCATGGGAAAACCGGTCTTGGGCAGATTCATCGTCTGCTTGTACTCGTTTGCCACGGTACCCCTTTCTTGTCATGGGCGCGCACGCCCTCTGGGCACCAAAAAAGCGCCCGTCCCTGCAAGCTGGGACGAAGCGCCACAAGACAGGCAGTCTGCCCGTAAAAGCTCTTCGCTTAACCACCCAGCTTAGATGCCCTCGCCCGCGTCGCCGCGCGCTCGCATCCGTTACTCGGCTGGCCTGTATCGACGACCATCTCGGCGATATCTACTAAGACGTGCCTGCGCGGCACGTCCGTTGGGACCGCAGCTCCGGGGTGATTTTCATCGGTCGCATGCACGGGTTCTCAGCGCTACCCGCTCTCTGTAGCATGCGGACGGCCGACTACTCGTCCCCATCAACGCTTATGCGGAGTATGCTAGCACGTTCCGCGCCGACGAAAAACCCTCAACACTGGTTTTATACGTTCGAAATTTCTCGCGGCTGTGGACCTTCTCTAGGAGCAAAATACCTGAAAGCACTTTATCGAACGAAAGAAGGTTGCTATGCGCACGATCGGAATGAGCGACTATACCGTCGGCGAGGACTGCTTCGACGAGCTGCCCGGCACGCTGGCCGAATACGGAGCGACCAAGGTCGCAATCATCGGTGGCAAGCGAGCACTGGCTGCAGCACTTCCCGGTATCGAAGCCGCGCTGGCAGGCACCGGCGTCGAGGTTCTGGAGACGCGCGTCTACGGCACCAACAGCACACGCGCCAATATCGCCAAGGTCGTAAACTCCCCCGCCTGCCAGGAAGCCGACGTGCTTATCGCCTGCGGCGGCGGCAAGGCACTCGACACCGTGAAGACCGCAGCTATCGAGCTCAAGAAGATCGTCTTTACCGTGCCGACGATTTGCTCTAACTGCTCCGCCGCGACCGCCATTGCCGTTGTCTACAACGACGACGGCTCGCTCGAGGGCTATTCGTACCCCAACCGACCGGCGCACATTTTCATCAACCCCAAGATCATCGCCGAGGCACCGGCAGAGTACTTCTGGGCCGGCGTGGGCGATGCCCTGTCTAAGCAGCCCGAGGTCGAGTACGCCACGAGCGCCGGAAATTTGGAGCACACCGCCGGTCTTGGCCTGGCACTCGCCCACACCTGCTCCGAGCCGCTGTTTACCTATGGCGTCCAGGGTCTTGAGGACGTGCGCCAGGACCTGTCGAGCGAGGCCGTCAAGCAGATCGCGCTCGACATCGTAGTCAACACGGGCTATGTCTCGAACCTGACCAACCAGAACGATTACTACTACAACTCGAGCGTGGCACACGCGTTCTACAACGCCACTTGCAGCATTCCGCGTGAGGGCACCTACCTGCACGGCGAGGTCGTAAGCCTGGGCGTGCTCGTGTTGTTCGCCTACACGGGCGACACCGAGAACCTTGAGCGCTATGCCGCCTTTAACAAGCAGATGGGCCTGCCCGTGACGCTTGAGCAGGTCGGGCTTTCCGAGGCCGATATCCCTGCCCTGTGCGAGTACGCGCACGCCACCAACGAGTGGAAGCAGGGTAACCCCGAGCCCTTCACCGACGAGAAGTTCGCCGCCGCCATCAAGGCAGCCAACGCCTACGGCCACACGCTCCTCGCCTAACCTACCAAAAAGGGACAGGTTTATTTTGGCAGGTTTTATCTGGGCAAACGCCATTGAACATCTGTTGAAATTGTTTAGCTTGCCAGTAAAGGGGGCGACCATCTACTCGATGGCCGCCCCCATTCTTTTGCTATTCCAACATGCTCGGGTCAAATTCACTTGCGGGAATCACACGGTACCCGTGGCGCAGGAGCAGGTCGACGAAAACGCCGTTGCCCGCGGTGAGCGTGCCGCTAAAGGTGCCATCGTAGATGCGACCTGCACCGCACGAGGGACTACGGTCCTGTAAGATGCACGCGGCGATCTCTTCCGGCCCGCCCGCTTGCTCGCACATGTCGAGTGCACGCTCAGCACCCAGGCGAAACTCACGATCGACCGAGGCGCCCTCACAGGTACGGACTTCGCCGTTCACAATCTCGGACGGCTTGCGCGGTGTGGGCAGGCCGCCAAAAACCTCAGGGCACACGAGGAGCACCTCGGTTCCCGTGCGCTCGCAAGCCTCAACAAGCTCGCGATGATAATTATCGAGCCCGTTATACTTGCAGCTCTCGCCCATCAAGCAGGCACTTACCACGATCTTCATATACAACCCTTCCCAAGCAAAACGCCCCATTTGAGGTGGACACTCAAATGGGGCGAAAGCACTGCGCAACTAGTATTACTGCTGCTTTGGCATCAGCGGATTCTCACGCGTGAGGAGATTCATAAACTCCTCGCCCGTGATCGTCTCCTTCTTGTACAGATAACGAGCCAACTCGTGGAGCTTAAACTTGTTCTCCTTCAAGATCTGCAGGGCGCGGTCGTGCGCATCCTCGATCAGCTTGGCGACAATCGCGTCCACGCGCTCGGCCGTACCGGGGGCGCAGGTGAGCGACGTATCCTGGTTAAGGTACGCGTTCTGCACGGTACCGAGCGCCATCATGCCAAACTCATCGGACATACCAAAGCGCGTCACCATGTTACGGGCGAGCTTGGTGGCCTGCTCGATATCGTTGGCGGCGCCGGTCGTCATCTCGCCAAAGATGAGCTCCTCGGCTGCACGGCCACCGCAATAGACGGCGAGCTTGTCCAGGATCTCCTGGCGCGTGGTCAGGAAGCGCTCGTCCTCCTCGACCTGCATGGTGTAGCCCAGAGCGCCGCTCGTGCGCGGCACGATGGTGATCTTTGTGACCGGCGCAGAGCCCTTCTGGCGAGCGGCAACGATGGCATGACCGATCTCGTGGTAAGAAACGACCTGCTTCTCGTGGTCGGACAGCACCGTGGACTTGCGCTGCTGACCGGCGATGACGACCTCAACCGACTCCTCAAAGTCGTCCTGCGTGGCGCGCTTGCGACCCTCGCGGACGGCACGCAGGGCGCCCTCGTTGATAATGTTGGCCAGGTCGGCGCCCGAGGCACCGGGCGTGGCGCGGGCAATCGCGGTCAGGTCGATCGGCGGCTGCGTCTTCACGCTCTTGGCGTGCAGCTCAAGAATGTTCTTACGGCCGGTCAGGTCGGGCAGCTCAACGGGGATGCGGCGATCAAAACGACCGGGGCGCAACAGGGCCGGGTCAAGGCTGTCGGGACGGTTGGTGGCAGCGAGGACGACGATACCCTTGTGGTTATCGAAGCCGTCCATCTCGGTCAGCAGCTGGTTGAGCGTCTGCTCGCGCTCGTCGTTGCCACTAAAGCCGCCGCCGTCGCGCTTCTTGCCGATGGTATCGATCTCATCGATAAAGACGATGCACGGGGCCTTTTCCTTGGCCTGCTTAAACAGATCGCGAACCTTGGCGGCGCCGCGGCCGACGAACATCTCAACAAACTCAGAGCCCGAAATACTAAAGAACGGCACACCAGCCTCGCCCGCCACAGCCTTGGCAAGCAGGGTTTTACCGGTACCCGGAGGGCCGACAAGGAGGGCACCGCGCGGCAGCTTGGCGCCAATCTCCTCGTAGCGCTGCGGCTTCTCCAGAAAGTCGACGACCTCCTTGAGGGACTCCTTGGCCTCTTCCTGGCCAGCGACATCCTTAAAGGTCACGCCCACATCCTTGGAGGCAATCACGCGCGCGCCGGACTTGCCCAGTCCACCGCCGCCAAAACCGCCGCCGCCAAAGTTCATCGACGGGCCGTCATCACCCATGGCCTTCTTCATGCGGCGGTTGAGCCACCAGCCGATCAGGAAGAAAATCGCCATGGGAAGAATGAGGGTGAGCAGGTAGTAAGTCATCAGACCCGAGTTCTTATCGGGAACGACCGACTCAAGCGAGGCGCCAGATTCAAGCACGCGATCGGTAAAGCCCGCATCATTCGGCACACCGGTCGTCTTGTAGGCGATGTTCTCGTCCTCGCCCTTCTTGGTGTAATAAATCGAGTAATCGTCCGTGTTGTACTCGACCTTATCGACGCTCTTCTTGTCGAGCGCTTTGACAAACGTCGAGTAATCGGTCTTCGTAATCTGCTGCGTGTGACCGATGTTGGGGAACAGAACGGTCGAGAGCACGAGGTAGACGACGAAGGCGATGAGCACGTAGAGGATCATATTCCGTCTACGTTTGTTGTCATCCATCTCCATCTGCTTGAACTCCATCTACTGGGGTTGATAATGCTAACTAGAATACCCCACCCGGCCGGCGATAAACCGACACCGGACACGAAAGGACAGAGATGGCATCACTGGAAGTCGGCAAGGTTCAAATCTATACGGGCGACGGCAAGGGCAAGACGACGGCTGCGCTGGGGCTCGCGCTGCGCGCCACGGGCTATGGACTTAACGTGCTCATGCTTCAGTTTGCCAAGAAGCTGCACTGCGCCGAACATGACGCAGCTCCTCGATTGGGGCTTTGCATCGTACAAGCCGACCGCGACACGCCCGAAGCCTGTGCCGCACAGATCATGGAGCTGGCGCGCGAGCAGATTAGCCAAGTCGACGTGCTGATCTTGGATGAGCTGGGAGAAGCCATGCGACGGGGCTTTGTGACGCGCGAAGATGTCGAAACGTTGATCGCGATGAAACCCACCGCCACGGAGCTCGTGCTCACTGGCCGCGGCTTGCTGCCCCTCGCCGACCTTGCCGACCTCGTAACCGAAATGCGCCCCGTCAAACACTACTTCGACGAAGGCCTCCTAGCCCGCCAAGGCATCGAATACTAATTGATCCAAAGGGGACGGAGGAAAACGAATCATCGACATCACCACGGAGAGCAATGATCCGTTTTCCTCTGTCTCATACGGATCATTAGGCAGTGGCGCGGCCTAGCCAGTTGCCGCTGTGGTGGTAGATGGTGAACATCGTGGCCGTGATGAGCCAGGTTACGGGGTAAACCAGCAGCAGGAGCTCAAGCGACGGATCGAAAGGCATGATCGCAAACACCCAGATCACCCTGAGCACGACGGTGCCGAAAATCGTGAGAATCATGGGCTGCAAGCTCACGCCGGCACCGCGAATGGAGCCCGACGCGTTTTCGATAATCGAGAAAATCGCATAGAACGGCGCAATAAAATGGATGATGGTCGTGGTGTAGGCCGAAATCGAAGCATCGTCGACAAACAGACGCGACAGAGGACCCGAGAACACCAGCAGCACGGCAGACAGGCCACCAATGAGCATAAACGACAGCACGAGCGACGTATGGTAGCCCTTGCGCATGCGCTCGTAGTTGCGCGCGCCAAAGTTCTGTGCCGAGAACGTGGTGATCGACACGCCAAGCGCCTCGGTAACCATCCAGACAATGCCATCTAAGCGGCCCGAAAGACCCCAAGCCGTGGTGACATCGGCACCAAACGAGTTGACCGACACCTGAATCAAAACGTTGGAAATCGAATACGCAGCAGACTGAAAGCCAAGCGGCAGACCACACGAGATCATGCTCTTGCAAATACCTGGATCAATGCCGAGTTTGGACAGTGAAAGCCGCCACGCACCCGGTGCGTGCATCATGCGAATCACGATCATCGTGGCGTTGGAGCAAATGGTCAGCGCCACCGCAATGCCGCAGCCCAGAGCCTCCATATGCAGCACGGCAACAAAAATGATATCCAGCACCACATTAACGAGGCAGCCGGAAGCGATGATCACGGCAGGTCCACGCGTGTCGCCCACGGCGCGCAGCAGTGCCGTTCCCATATTGAGCAGCAGCGCCGCAACCATGGCGGCAAAATAGCAACGAGCATAGGCCACACCCTCGGCTAATAGTTCATGCGGCGTATTCATAAGCACCAGCATGGGCTCAACGAACACTATGCCCAAAATCGAGACGACGATACCGCCCACCAGAGCGAGCGTCATGGCCGTATGGACCGAACGACTCAGTCGCTCATCATCGTGCTGGCCAAAATACTGACCCGTAATAACAGCACAGCCGGCGCCAACACCGACGCAAAAACCGATGCAGAGCTCCGTGAGCACCATCGTGGCCTGGATGCCACCCAGCGCGAGCTTGCCGCCAAACTGACCGACGATATAGGTACCGATAAGTGTGTAGGCCTGCTGAAAAAACGAACTAAAAAAGATGGGAACGCACAGCGAAAGCAACTGCTGCCAAATAACACCCTGTGTTACATCGATAGCCGTAGATTTCTTAGCCACACGCCCTCCCCACCAGCGCACGTCAAACAACAAAACGTCAATTTAAGACCAAGGCCAGCACCAGCTTAGCACCGACCGGCGTCAACCGAAACACCCGGACTCAGAGCCCGGTGCAAAATATCTGCCTAGTGATACAGTCCCGGCTGGTAGTGATACTCGTTGCTCACGTGCGGACACAACTGCCAAAAAGCGACAGCACTCGCCGCGGCCACGTTGAGCGAATCGACCCCATGCGCCATCGGAATACGCACAGCCCGGTCACAGCCCGCGATGGTCTTGGCGCCCAGGCCGGCGCCCTCGGTGCCCATAAAGATCGCCAACCGGTCAATCTCCCGCAACGCGGGATCGTCCAACGACACCGAATCATCCGTCAATGCCATGGCGGCACACGAAAAGCCGGCATCGTGCAGCGCCGCCAGCCCATCATGCGGCCATACGCGCGCCTCGCTGCCAATGCGCGTCCACGGCACCTGGAACACCGTGCCCATGCTCACACGGGCCGAGCGGCGGTACAGCGGGTCACAGCAAGTGGGGCTTACCAAAATGCCATCGACATTCAACGCTGCCGCCGAGCGGAAAATCGCACCCACGTTAGTATGGTCGACAATACCCTCGAGCACGCACACGCGCACCGGGCGCTCACCCGCCACCTCGACGACGCCGCCCAAGAACTCATCAACCGGAATCTGACGCGGGCGACGGAACGCCGCGAGCGCACCGCGCGTCACGTTAAAGCCCGTCAACTGCTCCATGAGCTCCATGGAGGCCACGAACACAGGAACCGGACCTGCGCCCTCGCGTACAACCAGACGCTCGAACAGCGGCATCATCTGATCGAGCCAGCGCTCACCCAAAAGAAAGCTCACCGGCTCGTATCCGGCACGCACCGCGCGCTCGATGACCTTGGCGCTCTCGGCGATAAAGATGCCCTTTTGCGGCTCCAGCACGCAGCGCAGCTCGCGCTCGGTCAGTCGCACGTAGGCGTCGAGCCGCTCATCATTAAGGGAATCGATTCGCAGCACCTCAACGGCATCAGTCATAGCAGCCAGCCCGTACCCTTCTTTACAGCACATCTATACCAAACGAGGCGACGCTAAGCGCCGCCCCATGCATTCAATCAACCCGGTGATACCGTTCACGCCAGACGATTTAAGCATCAACACGACGATATGTCACGAACTCATAATCGAGGCCTTCGTCACCCTCGCCCGCGGCAATCGTGGCAACCCCGTCGCGCCGCGCAACTTCCCACGCAGGATCGACATCCAAATTGGGAAAATACGTGTCCACGGCATGGGTGCAATGGTCATGCGTGACCTCGGCCTCCACGCAGTACGGCAAAAACTGCCGATACACCTCGCCGCCACCGATCACCCACGCAACGGGCTCATCGGCAACCGCGGCGAGCGCCTCGTCGATACTATGCACCACGTCGACGCCCTCGGGGGCAAAGCCCTCGTCGCGCGTGAGCACAATGTTGCGACGGTTCTTGAGCGGACGCCCGCCGGGAAAACTCAGCAGGGTCTTGCGTCCCATAATGACCGGACAACCCTTGGTGCACGCCACGAAATGACGCATGTCGGCACGGTTGGACACGACCATGTCACCCTCGCACCCAATGCCCCAGTCATCGCACACGGCGACAATGGCAGAAAGCTTACACGTCATGCGCGTCACCTACACCGCAATGGGGATGTTCTTGACCTGCGGGCCGTGCTCATAGCCCTCAACGATCAAGTCGTCGGTCGTAAACGCGTAGAAATCATGCACATCGGGGTTGAGCGTTACCTTAGGAGCCGCAAACTGCGGACGCTCGATAAGCTCGCGGACGATATCGACATGACGGTCGTAAATATGGGCATCGGCGATCACATGCAGCAACTCGCCAGCGATCATATCGACCGACTGCGCGACCATCATCAGCAAAATGGCGTACTGGCACACATTCCAGTTGTTCGCGGCCAAAATGTCCTGGCTGCGCTGGTTGAGAATCATGTTGAGTGTTGGCTTATCGTCCTGCGGGCGCTGCGTGACGTTATAGGTCACGCTGTAGGCGCACGGATACAGGTGCATCTCGGACAGGTCGCTAAACACGTACGTATTGGTCATGATGCGGCGGCTGTACGGCGTGTGCTTAAGGTCGTACAGCACGCGGTCCATCTGGTCAAAGTCACCCTCGGCATAATGGCTCTTCTGCCCAATCTGGTACCCGTAGGCCTTGCCGATGGAGCCGGTCTCGTCGGCCCACTCATCCCAAATATGGCTGTTGAGGTCATGCACGTTATTGGACTTCTTTTGATAGATCCACAAGATCTCGTCCATGGCAGATTTGAGGGCCGTACGACGCAGGGTAAGCGCCGGAAACTCCTCACGCAGGTCGTAGCGTGCCGTAACGCCAAAGTTTTTAATAGTATAGGCAGGGGTGCCGTCCTCCCACACCGGACGAACCTTTTGGCCCTCGGTAGTGGTGCCATGGTCCAGAATATCGCGGCACATGGCTACAAACTGTTGATCAGCTTTGCTCATTGACCCTCCTGTCAGTCGCCTATAAGCGATTTTTATTGTAGCCCAGGCGCGCAGCATCGAATTGCACACTTGGGGCGGCACACGCAATGCACGGCAGTACGGCACCGCATTCGCAAATGCTCCACCTTTAGCTTTTTTGACATATGACAAAAATAGCTTGAAGGGTTTCGTATACGCGCTATCCTATTGTTGACATATGTCAGATTTGGAGAGTGTATGGCAGGAAGACGCGAAAAATTGCGCCGTGTTGGGATCATTCCCGAATATCGCGGCTTTACCCCTGACGGCCTTGCCAGCGGAGACGCCATCGACATGACGGTCGATGAGCTCGAAGTCCTACGGCTTTGCGACCTAGAAGGCCTCAATCAGGAGGCCGTCGCCCAGCAAATGGGCATCGCCCGTGCCACCGTGGCGGCCATCTGCAGCCGCGCGCATCGCAAGGTGGCAAACGCGCTGGTCAACGGGCGAGCACTTAGTATCGAGGGCGGCAATATCGCATACTCCCCCACACCTACGACGACGGCCATATGGCCAGCAAAGGAGGTCGGCACCATGAGGGTGGCAACGACGTACGACAACGGCAACATCTTTATGCACTTTGGCCGCAGCGAGCAGTTCAAAATCTATGACATCCAGGATGGCAAGGTACTCAACGAGCAGGTCGTAGGCACCGGCGGCACTGGTCACGGCGCCCTAGCGGGTCTGCTCGCCAACGGTGGCGTCGATACGCTCATCTGCGGCGGTATCGGCGGCGGCGCCATCAACGCGCTCACCCAGGCAGGCATCACGGTCTATGCGGGCGCCCAGGGCAGCTGCGACGCCTGCGTCGAGGCCCTCATTGCCGGCACGCTCGCGCAGACCGGCGAGGCCACCTGCGACTGCCATGGCCACGACCACGAGCACGCCCACGAGCATGGCGAGTCCTGCGGCTGCCACGGCCACCACGACCATGATGGGCACGAGAGCTGTGGCTGCCACTAGTGGCAAGCACCTCAACGCCAACACGCTTCCGCGCGTGAGAAAACCTGCGAACGAACGGCGAAGGCCGCCTGGAGTACCATCCAGGCGGCCTTCGCCATACTCGACTCAACCAGTCGTTACTTTTTATTACGCATCTGCGCTTCCATCTGGCGCAGCAGGTCCATATCGGACTTGGGACCACCTGTTCCCATGCCACCCAGGCCACCCAGGCCGCCCATGCTGCCCAGGCCCATGGCATCCAGACCGGGAATATTGGGCATGCGCATCTTTTTGCCTTTTTTACCCTTCTTGCCCTTCTTGCCGCCGGCTTGCGCCTGGTTGGCCATCGAGCGCATGCGACCCATCATCTTGTTCATCTCGCCCCACTGCTTCATAAGGCTATTGACCTCGGTGGGGGTCACGCCGGCACCCTTGGCGATGCGGGCGCGACGCTGGCCGTTGATGATGGAAGGACGCAGGCGCTCCTCCTTGGTCATCGACATGATGATGGCCTCGTTCTTATCGAAGATGCCCTCATCCAGGTTGCCGCCCATCTGGTTGAGCGCGCGCTGGCCGCCGGGAAGCATGCCCAGAATGCCCTTCATACCGCCCATCTTCTTGACGGCCTTCATCTGGTCGAGCATGTCGTTCATGGTAAAGCCCTCGCGCAGCATGCGCTCGGCAGCCTCGAGCTGCTCGGCATCGGCTGCCTCCTGGGCTTTCTCGATAATGCCGACAACATCGCCCATGCCCAAGATGCGCTTGGCCATGCGATCGGGATAGAACGGCTCCAGCGAATCGGGCTTCTCGCCCATGCTCACGAACTTGATGGGCTTGCCGGTCACCTGGCGCACCGAAAGCGCGCCGCCGCCACGGGCATCGCCGTCGAGCTTGGAGATGATCACGCCGTCAAAGTCGGTGCGCTCGGCGAAGGTCGAGACAACGTTGACGATATCCTGGCCGGTCATGGCATCGACGACCATCAGCACCTGATCGGGCTTGACGGCCTTCTTGATGTCCACGGCCTCCTGCATCATCTGCTCGTCGATCTGCAGACGACCGGCGGTATCGACGATGACCACATCGCGCAGGTGGTCGACGGCCTCCTGGATGGCGCCCTTGGCAATATCGACCGGGTGCTCGCCGTCACCGCGGAAGACCGGCACGCCGATCTCTCCACCAAGCGTGGCCAGCTGGTCGGCAGCGGCGGGACGGTAGACGTCGCACGCGGCGAGCAGCGGCGAGCGGCCCTGCTTCTTGAGCAGGTATGCCAGCTTTACAGCCGCCGTGGTCTTACCGGAGCCCTGCAGGCCCACGAGCATAATGACGTTGGGAATGCGGTTGCTAAAGACGAGCTTGCTCTCGGTGGAGCCGAGCATCTCGGTGAGCTCGTCGAGCACGATCTTGACGACGTTTTGCGCCGGCGTCAGCGATTCCATGACCTCGGAGGTCATGCAGCGCTCCTTAGTCTTGGCGACAAACTCCTTGACGACCTTAAAGTTGACGTCGGCCTCGAGCAGCGCCATGCGAATGTCGCGCATGGCCGAGGTGATATCGGCCTCGGTCAGCTTGCCCTTGCCGCGCAGGCGGTCAAATGTGTCGTTGAGGCGATCGCTCAGAGAATCAAACACTGGTCACTCCTTAGTTGGACTCGCCCACCAGGGCGCGGCAGAAATCTTTGGCATTAAACTCCTGCAGGTCATCGACCTGCTCGCCCACGCCCACGCGCAGGATCGGGAGCTTGAGCTTCTCGGCCACGGCCATGGCGATACCGCCCTTTGCCGTGCCGTCGAGCTTAGTCATGATAATACCGTCCAGACCCAGCGCATCATTAAACTCGAGCGCCTGGTTCAGGCCGTTTTGGCCCGTCGCGGCATCGATCACGAGGACGACCGAGACGGGCATGGGGCCGGCGGCCATATTGGCGGCGCGCTTACGCGTCACGTTGACCACCTTGGCAAGCTCGCGCATGAGCTCGGGGCTCGTGTGCAGACGACCGGCGGTGTCGATGAGCACCAAGTCGCTGCCGCGCTTATCGGCCTCGTCGAGCACGTCGTAGCAAACGCTTGCCGGGTCTGAGCCGCGGTCGCGCTTTATGACGGGGACGCCGGCTCGCTGGCCCCACACATCGAGCTGTTCGATGGCGGCAGCGCGGAAGGTATCGGCCGAGCCGATCACGACGTTCTTGCCGCGGGCGGCCATGGCGCTCGCGATCTTGCCGACCGTAGTGGTCTTGCCGGCACCGTTGATGCCCACAAACAGAACACAGCTCGGCGTGTCGGCGAACGGATCGCGCTCGACGGGTACAAAATGCTGCTCGAGCTGCTCGGCCAGGGCCCGACGGAGTTGCGGGGCGGTCTTGAGGTTCTTCTTGGCCGCGGCATCGCGCAGGTCGTCGGAGACCTGGATGGCGACCTCGGCACCCATGTCACCCATGACGAGGGTGTCCTCTAGGTCCTCCCAAAAATCCTCGTCGACCTCGCCGCCAAAGTAAAAGACCTCGTTGAGGGCCTCGCGGCTGCGCTCAAGTCCGCGCGAGAGAGCATCGAAGAATCCCATTATGCATTCACGACCTTTCCGGTTTCACGATCGAGTTTTTGCGAGACGACGCGACTGACGCCGTCAGCTTGCATCGAGACGCCGTAGAGGACGTCAGCGTCCTCCATAGTACGGCGCTGATGCGAGATAACCAAGAGCTGCGTATCGGAACGCAGCACGTCGAGCGCGCCGATGAGCTTGGACAGGTTGGCGTCATCGAGCGCCGCCTCGACCTCGTCCAGCACATAGAACGGCACCGTACGCGTGCGATACACGGCAAAGAGCAGGGCGAGCGCCGTCAGGCTCTTCTCGCCGCCCGACATGAGCATCATCTTGGTGATACGCTTGCCGCGCGGCTGCGCCACGACCTCGATGCCCGTCTCGGCCGGGTGCTCGGGGTCGGTCATCTCCAGATGTGCCTGGCCACCCGGGAACAGCATGGCGAAGATCTCGCGGAAGTTCGCATCGACCTTTTCGAAGGTCACCAGGAAGGCTTTACGCATCTTGCGGTCGATGGCCACGGTAATCTTGGTGAGCGCCTTGCGCGCGCTCTCCAGATCGGCCAGCTGCTCCTCGATGTAGTCGGCGCGGCGCTTGAGCTGCTCGTACTCCTCCATGGCAACCTGGTTCACAGGGCCCAGGTTGTTGATCTGGCGCACGAGCTGATTGAGCTCGCGCTCGGCGGCGTCGCGATCGGTGGGAGCAGGAAGCATGAGCGCTTCCTCGAGCACGGTGGTGCCATCGGCGGTAATGGCCTTGATGGCCGCCTCTACCTGCACCTCGAGCTTGCCGCGCGCGACCTTGAACTCGTTTTGTGTCGCCGTGGCGGCATCGACCCGCTCCTTGGCGCGGGAGACCTCGGCCTTGGCATCCTCGATGGTTTTCTTGAGCGAAGCCGAGTCTGCCTCCTCGAGTGAGGCCTGGTCACGCAGGCGCGCGGCCCAATCAGATGCACGCTCCAGCAGGGCCGAATAGCGCTCGTGCATGGGATCGACACGCAAGCGCAGCAGCTCGAGCGAGCGCGAAGCCTGACGTGTTCCGCGGATACGGCGGTCAATGCCCTCCAGGCGATGCTCCAGATCGGGCACGCGGCCCTTCAGCGAACGCAGGCGCTCGCTCGTCTGGGCCAGGCGCACCTTGGCATCGGCAAGCTTACCGGCTGCCTCGGAATCGTCACGGCGCACGCGATCGAGCTCGTCGTTGGCTTCGGCAATCTGGAGACCCAGGTCGCTTGCCTGCGCACGGGCCTCGTCGCGCGAACGGGTGAGCTCGTCAACGCGCGGGCGCGCGGCGTTCACGGCCTCGGCCGCCTGCTCGCGGCGCCTGGAGATGCGCGCACGCTCGACCTCAGCGTTGTTGGCGCTTTGCTCCAGGCGGCCAATCTCGGAGAGCAGCGAGCGGCGCTCGCCCTCAAGACGGGCGATCTCGCCGGCGGCATCACCCTCGGCGGCACGCGCCTCCTCGACGGCCGCATTGGCCTCGATAACCTGGTTCGACACATGCTCAAAAACGGCAGCCAAATCGGGCTCCAGGCCTTCGAGCTCGCGAATGCGGCGCTTCCGCTCCAGGGCACCCGAGGCCTCGCCGGCATCGAGCCCCACGCGCACCAGGCCACCAAAGCTCACGCGAGCGCCATCGGGCGTCACATAAGTCACACCGTCAACGACTGGCGCCGCCAGCGCGGCAGCTAAGTCATCGACCACGTAATAGCCGCCGAGCAGCGCCTCGACAATCGGGCCATAACCGGCACGCACGGACAGGCGATCAACCAGACGCGAACCGGCAGCGCCCTCGGCAGCAGCAGAGCCGCTCACACCACGCGCCACCAGCAGTGCCTCGCCCGAGGCCTTCTTTTGGTCCAAAGCCGCACGACCGGCACGCTCAAGCGTGGCGGCGTCATCAAACAACAGGGCATCGATATCGCCGGCAAGCAGCTGCTCGACCAGGCCCTCAAGCTCACGCGGCGCCTCGAGCACGTCGCCCAGACGGCCCGTTACGTCATCGCCCAATGCCCCTACCAGACGGCTCACCAACGGCGAGCTATCGGCCATACGGGCATCGAGCTTCTTTTGGCTCGCAAGCTCAGAGCGCACCTCGGACAGCTTGTTGCGCGACTCGCTCTCACGGGCGCGCAAGTCCTTCAACGCCGCACGGGCGACCTCGGTGGCCTGGCGCGCATCGGCCTGGGCTTGGCGAGCCTGATCGAGCGCGCCGTCGAGCTCCTCGGCGCGGTCGCGACGACTCTCGAGCGAGGCCGTGACCTCCTCGAGCTGCTCGTCAATCTGCTCCAGGCGCGAGGCGTACATGTTGTCCTCGACCTCGGCATTGCTCAGCGAGTCTTTCACCTTGGCAAGCTCGAGCGCAGCCTTGTCGGCCACGCGCTGCACATCGCGTTGCTCGCGCGTAAGCTGCGAAATCTGATGGTCGAGCGCAACACGGCGCTCGTGGAGCTCGGCAGCGGCAGGGCCGGCGGCGTCAACGTCGTCCTGGGCCTGCATGTGCGCACCGGTCACTTCCTCTAGCTGGGCACGTGCATCCTCGAGCTCCTCGACCACGCGACGACGCTGATGCTCGGAGCTCGAAATCTGGCCGCGCATATCGGACAGGCGCGACACCATATTGTGGCCCTTTTCCTCGAGCAGGCGCATATCGGAGTTAATACGGCCGACCACATCTTGCATATGACGGCGTTGCTCGCCCAAGTCACCCACAAACAGGCCCTTTTCCTCGAGCATCAACTGGAGCTTCTCGAGCTCGCGCTCCTTTTCGCCCAAGCGGTACTGCGCAAGCTCCAGCTCGGCGGCACCCTCTTTGGAACGGCTCTCCAGATCGTTCCACTGCGACTGCAGCGAACGAAGCTCGTCAACGGCCAGCATCTGCGTAAGCTCGTTCGCGCGCGAGGACAGCTCTTTGTACTTGCGCGCGCGATCGACCTGACGCTCCAACGGTCGCAGCTGACGGGCAATCTCCTTATTGATGTCGCGGGCACGAGTAAGGTGCTCGTCCATCGACTTAATCTTTTTGAGCGCACGCTCCTTGCGGCGCTTGTGCTTGGAAATGCCGGCAGCCTCCTCGATAAGGGCGCGGCGCTCCTCGGGACGGCTCTGCAAAATGGCATCGAGCTTGCCCTGGCTGATAATGGAATGCGTATCCTTACCCAAGCCCGAATCGTGCAAAATGTCCTGGATATCCATCAGGCGGCACGGACTCGAGTTGATGAGGTATTCGCTCTCGCCCGAACGATACATGCGGCGGGTGATGGCAACCTCGTCAAAGTCGACAGGCAGCACATGGTCCGAGTTATCGAGCACCAGCGTGACCTCGGCAACGCCCACCGGCTTGCGCGCCGACGAGCCCGAGAAGATGACGTCCTCCATGGCCTGGCCGCGCAGCTGCTTGGCGCTCTGCTCACCCAGTACCCACAGAATCGAATCGGAGATATTCGATTTTCCCGAGCCGTTAGGACCGACGATGACGGTCAGGCCCGGCTCAAACGTCATATGGGCGCGGTCGGCAAACGACTTGAACCCTTTGAGCGTAAGGGACTTGAGATACACGGTTCCTCGCTTAAACGGGCTTCTTGTTGAGAATCACACCGTTGGTGGTGTAACCCATGCGGTCGAGCGCCTCGAGTGCAGCGGCTCCCTCGGCCTCTTTCTTAGAGGCGCCGGTGCCGCGGCCCTGACGGATACCGTCGACAAGCACCACGGCGGTAAAGGTGGGCGCATGTGCCGGGCCCTCGGAGCCTACCAGCTTGTATGCCGGGGGCTCGTGACCGTCTGCCTGCACGCACTCCTGCAAGAACGACTTGGGGTTCGCGGGGTGCTCGGCACGCTCGGAGGCCAAATGGGGCTTAAGCGTGCGATGGATGAACTCCGCCGCCGCATCCCAGCCGGCATCGAGGTACAACGCACCCACGAGCGACTCATAGACGTTCTCGAGCGCCGAGTTAAGGCCGCGCGCGCCGGTACCGGTCTCGGAGGCACCAAAGATGATGATGTCGTCGATGCCCAGCTCGTGCGAAACCTCGGACAGCGTGGCACCCGAAACAAGCGATACCTTCAGACGCGTGAGCTTGCCTTCATCGAACTCGGGATAAGACTCAAAGAGCGAACGGGCAACTACGGCGCCCAGAATGGAGTCACCCAAAAACTCAAGCCGCTCATAGCTGGCAGAGACCGGCTGCCCCTCTACTGCCGAGGGGTGGGTGAGCGCCGCGCGTAGCAGCACCTTGTTATTAAACTCATGGCCCAGGATTTCCTGAGCGCGCGTGAGTCGTTGAGATAAAGCCAAGACCTAGGCCTCCCTGGCGTTTTCGATAGCGTCGACGGCGTCGGCAACGGAGGTGAGCGACAACAGGGTCTCGTCATCGATCTCGAGGTCAAACTCGTCCTCGATGGCCGTCACCAGCTGCAGGCGCTCGAGCGAATTGGCATCGAGGTCGTCAAAAGTCGTCTCATCACTGATCTCGGCAACGTCGATGCCCAGCACGTCGGCAGCGATCTCGGCGATCTTGTCAAAGATTTCGGAGCGATCCATAGCGCATCCTCTCATACGTCGTGGAATACAATGTGTCGCGCGGGCGGAAGCCGCATTGCAGCACGGCTCCGATTCTACCCCACGATGCATAGCTTGAGCCACGTAACGGAGCTCTTGCTAAACGATACCTTCCATGGAATTGGCAATGCTTTCGATAAGCCCGGCTCGAACGGCCTGAGCCGCGGCGAGCGTACCGTTTTTAACGGCTTCGGCCGACGTGGCGCCATGGCCAATCAAAACGACGCCGCGAAGGCCCAGCAGGATCGCGCCGCCCTTGGCATCGCCCGAGAGCTTGGCTTTCATCTGGCGCATCTGCTTTTTGATGAGCAGCGCGGCGATCTTGGTACCGAGCGAAGACATAAAGGCGCCCTTGAGCTCTTGCAGCAAAAACTTGGCAGCGCCCTCGGTTGCCTTGAGCGCAATATTGCCCGACATGCCGTCGGCGACCACAACGTCAAAATTGCCCGACGTAAGATCGGTGCCCTCGCAGTTGCCCACAAAACCGGGGACCGCGGCTTTCATAGCCGGGAAGCACGCCTTGGTAAAGTTGGAACCCTTCTCGTCCTCGGTGCCGTTGCCAAGCAGGCCCACACGCGGATGTTCGATGCCCAGGACCACGCGGGCATAGGCTGCACCCATCTGGGCAAAGCGAACCATGTCGTCGACCTCGACATCGGGGTTGGCCCCCATGTCGCACAGTACCGTAAGGCCACCGGCGCGGTTGGGCAGCGCATTGGTGAGGCATGGGCGCACCGGCTGCTTCTTACCCTCTACCAAATATCTAAACGGCGTCACGTAGGCGGTGGCGGCAGCCGTCATGGCGCCGGTCGACCCCGCGGAGAAAAACGCGTCCGCGTTGCCCTTCTTAATAGCACGGCAGGCAAGCACGATCGAAGACTTACGCTTGGTCATCACGGCGCGGATGGGATCGTCGTCCATGGCGATGACATCGGGGGCCTCCAGAGCCTCCACGCGCGCGTGCGCCGCGGCAAAGGGGTTGACGATATCGGCGGGGCCAACAGCAATGACCTCGATATCGGGATCGGCGGCAAGTGCGGCCTCAATACCGTCGAGGACAACTTGGGGCTTCTCGTCTCCGCCCACAACGTCTACACAAACGCGAACGTTACTCATTTCAAGTGCTCCTTATACAAAAATGGCCGACTCATTGAGCCGGCCATTGTGGTTCCAGTTGGAACGGCATCGTATCCAGAGTATACAGTTACTCGGTAACGATAACCTCGCGGTCCTTGTAGAAACCGCAGCTGGGGCACACGTGGTGCGGGAGCTTGACAGCGCCGCAACGGGGGCACGTGGACTGAGCCGCAGCCGAGATCTTCATGTTGGCGGAACGACGGGTATGGGTACGGATACGACCCTGCTTTTGTTTAGGTACGGGCATAGTGACCTTCCTTATGAACTATCCAGTGTGGCGATTACGCGCAAGTAGCGATACTACCACATTTTTACTCATCAAGATTGAGATTCTTCAATGCTGCAAATGGATTTTCCGTGGCAGCGGCCCATTCGGCCTCGGCCTGGGCGGCGCAATCGCATTGCTCGACGTTGAGATTGATCCCGCAGGTGGGGCACAGGCCGCGGCAATCGGGCTTGCAGAGCACCACAAACGGCGTGTCCATGACAACGGCGTCGTTAATGGGCTCCCCCAGATCGACAATGCGGTCCTCGCCCAAAAGCTCGTAACCGTCCTCGTAGGCCTCGGGATCCTCGGGCTCCTCAAAGAGATAGAACTCCTCGATCTCGCCGGCGATATCAAACGAGGCGAGCTCAAGGCAGCGGTCGCATTCGCCGGTGACGTGCGCTCGAACCATGCCGGAGAGCAGAACACCGGTGCCCGCATTGG
The DNA here is from genome assembly GCF_052121575.1 of Collinsella sp. LCP19S3_C9. NCBI lineage: Bacteria > Bacillati > Actinomycetota > Coriobacteriia > Coriobacteriales > Coriobacteriaceae > Collinsella > Collinsella sp. LCP19S3_C9. The sequence goes on along the minus strand of NZ_JBQKDZ010000005.1, from coordinate 57,281 downwards.
TAAAAACCACGTCGTAAGCAATGCCGTCCTGCAGCTGGTACTCCTTCTCGCCCACCGTGTAGGTGGCGACATCGACCTTGCCGGTCAGCGGATACGAGTCTCCGGGAAACTCGAGCTGCTCGGAAAGATCGACGGTAACGCTCGGGAACTCAGCCATTACCACTGACCGTTCTGCTGGGCGGCACCCTCGTTGAGCTGCTGACGGCAACGGGTAACGGTGCCGGTCAGGCTCTTGAGGTTCTCCTCGAGGTGCGTAAAGACCTGCTCGGCATAATCCTCGGCCGCATAGCGCGTCTCGCGCTCGTACTGCTGGGCACGATCACGGATATCGTCGGCCTGCTGCTGCGCCAAGCGGACGATCTCCTGCTCACCGGCAATGGTGAGTGCCTGCTGCTGAGCATCGGCAATGATGGAATCGGCCTGAGCGGCGGCGGAAGCCATAAGCTCGTCGCGCTCCTTGAGGATGCGACGGGACTTCTGCCACTCCTCGGGATAGCTCATACGGATCTCGTCAAGGATGTTAAAGAAGACGTCGGCATCGATAACCTTCATCTGGGCATTCTTGCCGAACGGCGTCTTAGCCTCTTCGATGAGCCCCTCGAGCTCCTCGACAAGGCTCACGATCCTGTCGCCAGGAAAATTCTCGCCCGGCATCCGGTCTCCTTTCATAGGTAACATGACATCGTGTTAGTTTACCACATGCCATCAGGCAATATGAAACGTCACGAAAAGCGATGTTTAAGCGCTTCGACCACATTGGGCGGCACAAACGTCGACACATCGCTTCCGAGCGATGCGATCTGACGAACCACCGAGCTCGAGATATAGCCGTACTGCGGCGCACTCATGACAAAAATGGACTCAAGCTCGTTGTCCAGGCGATAGTTGAGGTCCGCCTGCTGCAGCTCGTACTCAAAGTCGGTCATGGCGCGCAGGCCCTTGACCACAGCACCCGCACCCTGCTCACGGGCAAAATCGACCAACAGGCCGGTAAAGGGCAGTACCTCGACACCGTCAATATCGCCCAGGGCCTCGCGGGCCAACGCCACGCGCTCATCGAGCATAAAGGTGGTGCCCACGCCGTTTTTGCCCTGCGACTCCGCCACGGCGACAATCACGCTGGGAAAAATGCGGCGGGCGCGGCGGATTACATCGATGTGACCAAACGTGATGGGGTCAAACGTACCCGGAACGATCACGCGGTTGATAGTGTCATTCATGGGTATCCTCCAAAGGCACGTCCTCGTCAATATCGCTGTCATTAGCATGGTCGCACTCGTCCGCGGCCACCCAGCGCAGCAAGTCAACCGAGGTAATGCCGTAGCGTTTCTCTCGCACGGTCTCAAAACCAGCCGGATGAGCGCCCGCGTCGCTTGCGGCATGCTCAAACAGGGCAAAGGCCCCTGGTGCCAGCAAGCCCTGCTGGGCAAGATTGCGCAGCAGCTCCTCGACCGGCTCGGCACCAAAGGCATAGGGTGGATCGAGCAGGACCAAATCAAAGGGGCCGCCCGGAACACGGCCGCGCGAGGCGCTCGCCAACACATCGCCGGTAACGACGCGCCAACGCGAGCGGTCGCGACACAGCGACTCGATATTCTTAGTGATCAGTCGGGCGGCATTGCGATCGATCTCGAACGTGATGAGCGAGCGAGCGCCGCGCGAGAGCATCTCGATTCCCAGGGCACCGGAGCCGCCAAAGGCATCCAGCACGCGGACCTCGTCCAGATCGAAATCGAATGCCGACATGACCATAGACGCACATGCCTCGCGCACGCGGTCGGTCGTGGGACGGGTGACATCGCGCCCACGCGGCTCTTCGATCTTGCGGCCGCGCCATTCACCGCCGATGATTCTCATCCTCCGCTGACCTCCTTGAAGATATGTCGATAACGCGTGGCGACCGCATCGCGCAAGGGACGCGTCGCCACGGAGTCAAGGTTGCAAGCATACCGCAAGAGCTCGACCGCGTCCAAATGGGCCCATTCGATAAGATCCTCGTCGGCGTCCAGGTCCACAAAACGCAGGGTCACACCGCCATGTTGGCGATAACCCAAGATTTCGCCCTCGTGGCGCAAACGCAGGTCCATCTGCGCAAGCGCAAAACCGTCAGAGGTCTTTTCGAGCGCCCGCAGGCGGTCTTGCGCAGCAGACACACCGCCATTGCCCTTGGAATGCGTCATGACCAGGCACGTGCCCGACACGCTGCCGCGGCCCACGCGGCCTCTAAGCTGATGCAGGGCCGCCAAGCCAAAGCGCTCGCCGTTCTCGATAACCATGACGGTGGCGTTGGGCACGTCGACGCCCACCTCGACCACCGTAGTCGAGACGAGCACGTCGATCTCGCCGCGCTTAAAGGCGTCGATCACGCGGTCCTTCTCCCCCGCCGGCATGCGGCCGTGAAGACGCTCGACGGAAAGCCCCGGCAATGCCAGACGCAGGCGGTCGAGCTCGGTCGCGGTGTCGTGTAACGGCACGGGCACCGTCACGCGACCTTCATCGTCGCGAGCAATGCCGGGAACGTCTTCCAAATCGTCCGCGGAGTCACTCGGCTCCACAAGCGGGCAGATAACGTAAGCCTGCTGTCCTTGGGCATGCGCCTCGCGAATGGCACCGTAGGCCAGGTCGCGGCTCGACTCGGTGAGCACGCGCGTCGAGACGCCGGCCCCGGGAACGGGGCGATGACGAATGATGGACGTGTCCAGGTCGCCATAGACCGAGAGCGCCAGTGTGCGCGGAATAGGCGTAGCCGTCATAACGAGTAAGTCCGCACCTGGGCCTTTGGCACGCAGGGCATTGCGCTGCCCCACGCCAAACCGGTGCTGCTCGTCGATAACGACGAGTGAAAGATGTTTAAACGTTACGTTATCCGAAAGGACCGCATGGGTACCAAAGAGCACATCGAGCTCACCAGACTGCAGCTGTGCATGGATGCGCTCGCGCTCGGCGGCCGGGGTAGCACCCGTCAGGAGCGCCCAGGACATACCGGCCTGCGAGAGCAAAGGACCGGTCTTATCGGCATATTGACGCGCCAGCACGCCCGTGGGTGCCATGACGCAGGACTGGGTACCCGAATCGGCCGCGACTGCCAGCGCGCAGGCGGCGACGGCGGTCTTGCCGGTACCGACATCGCCCAGCAGCAAGCGGTTCATCACGTGGTCGCCATCGCACATGTCATGCAGGATGTCTTGGAACGCGGCCTCCTGCTCGTCGCTCAGCGAAAACGGCAGGGCCCGCCTAAGCGCCGTCAAATGACCACCCGCGGTATGGGTGTAGGGAACCACCTCGACCATACCGCCGTCGTTGCGCAGACGAAGCGCCAGCTGAAGATAGAGGCATTCCTCATAGGCAAGCCGTGCGCGCGCGATATCGCGCTCGGCCATACTCGAGGGAAAGTGAATCGAACGCAGCGCACGGGCGCTGCTCATAAGGCGGCGCTTGGCGCGCAGGGGCGCGGGAATCGGGTCGAAGGGATTGCCGACAATCTCGAGCGCGCCGCTCACGATACGGCGCATCCAAGCCTGGCTCACACCGTCGCTCACATAGTGAACCGGAAGGATGGTGCCCGCGGCACGCCCGTCCTCGAGCTTTTCGAAATGCGGCGAGGCCATCTGCTTAAAGCCATAGGCAAATTCGACCTTACCCATCACGGCCAGGCGGTCGCCCTGCTTGAGCTGCTGGGCAATCCAGGGCTGGCGGAAAAAAGCGACTTGCAGCACGCCCGTCTCGTCCACAAGCGAGACCTCGGTAACCTGCATACGCGGGCGGGGCTGCTTTTGAACGATACGATCGACCGTGGCGACGATCGTGCACACCGTACCGATAGGCGCCATCTCGATGGACCAGGAGCGTGTAAAGTCCAGATATCGATGAGGGATATGGAGAAGGAGGTCCCCCACCGTCCTAATTCCCAGACGGCGAAGGGCCTCCTCACGTTTACCCGAAACATATTTGAGTCGCGCGATATCCTCGTCGAGCGCATTGCTCTGGGCAAAGCGCTCCGAGACGCGCGGCACGGAGCACAGCTCGGACATGGGCAGATGCCTACTCGATCGAGAAGATCACGGGATAGAGCGGCTGCTCACCACGATGGGCGTCAATCTCCAGGTCGGGCTGAGCCTCCTCGATGGCGTCGACGATCTCCTGGAAGGCCTCATCGGACAGCTCCTCGCCGGCCAGAATCGTCAGCGCGTCGCCCTCCTCTTCCTCCTGCATGCGGTTGATGCAGTCGAGCGTGACCTGCTTCACATCGGAGCCGACCACGTCGATGGAGCCGGCAATGATACCCATGACGTCACCGGAGTGAATCGGCGAGCCGTCAGAGGCGCTGGAATCGCGCACGGCACGGGTGACCTCGCCATCGCGAACCTCGCTGAGGGCATCGACCATGGCGGCGACGGCGTCCTCGAGCTCGGAATCGGGCAGCACCGCGAACAGAGCGGAGAACGCCTGCGGAACGGTCTTGGTGGGAACCACGGCGACCTTTTTGTCGGTGCAGGCAGAAGCGGCAGCCTCGGCAGCCATACGGATATTGCCGTTATTGGGCAGGATGATGACCGAAGTCGCGTTGACCTGGTCCACCGCGCCCAGCAGGTCGGCGGTCGAGGGGTTCATGGTCTGGCCACCCGAAACGACTACGTCGACGCCGAGGGACTTGAGGATGTCGGCCTCACCGGAACCGGCGGCAACGGCGACAAAACCCAAGGCCTTGGCGGGCTCGGCGGCCTTTTCCTGGTCCTCGTGGATCTTAGCGGTACGGTCGTGGGCCTCCATCTCCATGTTGTGGATAAAGACCTCGTAGATCTGGCCAAGCTGCAGCATGTGCTCGAGCACCAGGTTGGGGGTGTTGGAGTGCACGTGGATCTTGTAGTCGGGGTAGGCGCCCACGAGCAGCTCGCAGTCGCCCATGGAACCCAGGAACTTAAGGCACTCGTCCTCGTCAAACGGGGCGTCGGCCTTAAAGAGGAACTCGTTGCAGTAGCGGAACTCCGAGCCCTCCCAGTCGTCGTTGGCCTCGATCTCGACGCGACCGAGGGCCGCATCGCGGGCAGAGCCAGCGGAATCAAACGTGGTGGAGAAATCCTCGACAACGGCGCTGCGGCCCAGAGCAGCGGCAACGAAGTTTTCCAGGAAGATGGCGAAGCCAAAGGCGCCGGAGTCGACCACGCCGTTCTCCTTCAGAACGGGCAGCAGGTCGGGCGTGCGAGCCACAGACTGGTAGGCCTCGACGACGATGGCGTCGAGCGCGTCCTCGGCCGAGAACTTCTTCTTCTCGCACTCGTCGGCCTTGGTCGAGACGTCGCGCAGGACCGTAAGAATCGTGCCCTCGATGGGCTTGCGGACGGCCTGGAAGGCGACCTTGACGGCGCGACGGAAAGCATGCGCGATGTCGGCAGACGTGATGGGCTCATCGACAGAGACGAGCCCCTCGGCCACGCCGCGCAGGATCTGCGAGGTGATAACGCCGGAGTTGCCGCGGGCGCCCATGAGGGAGCCGTGGGTGATGGCGCCAGCGATGGCCTCCATATCGGCATCGGCGGGAAGGGCGGAAAGCTCCTTGGTCACCGAGGCGAGCGTGAGCGACATGTTGGTGCCGGTGTCACCGTCGGGCACGGGAAAGACGTTGAGTTTATTGATCTCCTCGGCCTTGTCGGAAACGGCAGCCGCAGCGATCGGAAAACAGGTGCGAATGGTCTTTACAATCATGAGTATTTGAATCTCCGTTTTCGGATGCTAGTTCAGACGGCTCTTGAGCGCGTCGATATGAATGCCGATCTTAAGGCTGGCGGGATCGATCTGGGCGATCTCCTGCAGGGTGAAGGCAACGGAGCTCGAAAGATTGTGGCAGACGGACTTCATGTTGACGCCGTTCTCGAGCACGACGTGAAGGTCGACCGTAAGGCCGTTCTCGTCGGCGGAGACAAGCACGCCCTTGCGGAGGCGCTGACCGGCAAGCAGGCGCACGCTCTCGGCGCCCTGGAGCTGCTCGGCCATACCGACGACGCCATAGCACGTCATCGCGGCATAACCGGCAATATCGGCAATAACGTCGTTCGAGACGCTCAGGCTGCCGTTAATGGTCTCAGACACAAGAATCTCCTTATCTGGTGCTCGCGGCACCATGTCGTGGGAGCAATCATTGCAATATTCTACAACGACCGCGCCATGTTGAGGTGGTGGGTCGCGGGATTACATCCTCGACACGAAATGTTGATATGGCAACGTTTGCGTTAAGCAATCGCGGCATGAAAAAACCCGCCGCAAAAGCGACGGGTTTTACAATCTGGCTCCCCGGGTAGGACTCGAACCTACAACAGCGCGGTTAACAGCCGCGTGCTCTACCATTGAGCTACCGAGGAATTTAAAGCCCAGCAGATTGGGCTGAGAAATTCTGGCTCCCCGGGTAGGACTCGAACCTACAACAGCGCGGTTAACAGCCGCGTGCTCTACCATTGAGCTACCGAGGAATAGGTGCATGCTCTCAAGCAACGAAGTTTATTATACGGACGAATCAGCTCAGGGCAAGAACTTTTTTAAGAAATTTTCCGACCCAGTCATTGGGGACGTTCTTAAACGACTAGTCATTCAAGAACGTCCCCAACGACTAATCAACCAGACGCCCAGGGTAGTCTTTTTGGGACGGGGCTTTTTTAGCTACCCAATCTGGGGCCTTTAAAGCTTGAGCCGCGCATTGAGATAGGGCAGCTAAAAAAGCCCCGTCCCAAAAAGACTAAAAAAGCCCCGTCCCAAAAAGACTACCCGTGCCCCAACTGCCGGCCCTTGTTACATGAAAGCGCCCTCAAGCGGATGTGCTTGAGGGCGCTTCTTGCATAACTAGCTTTCGATATAGTCTTTGAGCTTGCTGGAGCGGCTGGGGTGGCGGAGCTTGGCCAGGGTCTTGGACTCGATCTGGCGGATGCGCTCGCGCGTGACACCAAACTCGCGGCCGACTTCCTCGAGCGTGCGGGGATGTCCGTCGACAAGTCCAAAGCGCAGCTCAATAACCTTGCGCTCACGATCGGCAAGCGAGTCGAGCACCTGGGTGAGCTGCTCCTGCAGCATGGAGAAGCTGGCGGCATCGGGCGGAACGATGGCCTGGGAGTCCTCGATAAAGTCGCCCAGCTGGGAATCCTCTTCCTCGCCGATAGGAGTCTCGAGCGACACGGGCTCCTGCGAGATCTTCTGAATCTCGCGGACGCGGTCGGCACTCATGTCCATCTCGGCACCGATCTCCTCGGGGGTCGGGTCGCGACCCAAATCCTGGAGGAGCTGGCGCTGCACGCGGACAAGCTTGTTGATGGTCTCGACCATGTGCACGGGAATACGGATGGTACGGGCCTGGTCGGCGATAGCGCGCGTGATGGCCTGACGGATCCACCACGTGGCGTACGTGGAGAACTTGAAGCCCTTCTGGTAGTCGAACTTCTCGACGGCGCGGATCAGACCGAGGTTGCCCTCCTGGATCAGATCCAGGAACAGCATGCCGCGACCGACGTAGCGCTTGGCGATGGAGACGACCAGACGGAGGTTGGCGCTGATGAGCGCCTGCTTGGCCTCGAGGCCCACGTTCTCGATACGAGTCAGACGACGCATCTCGGCGCGAGTGAGCTCGATCTCGCCCGCCTCGGCGGCCTCGAGCTTCTCGGTGGCCTCGAGACCGGCCTCGATCTTCATGGCCAGATCGACCTCTTCGGAGGCAGTCAGCAGGTCGACCTTGCCGATCTCCTTAAGGTACATACGAACCGGGTCACCGGTCAGCATCACCGTGGAGGCATCGATGCCACGCACGCGAGAACGCGAACGGGACGTGCGGACGGTGCGCTTCTTTTTGCTCTTGCAAGAACCCATCTCGGCATCGGCCTGACGGGCCATCTTAAGCTCATGATCGTCGAGCGAGCCGGAATCGTGCTCCTCGTCGTCATCGAAATCGTCGGTATCGTTATCGTCATCGTCGACGTCCATGGGGGCGTCGTCGTTTCCGCTCGCGGAGATAATCTGGATGCCGCTGTTGCGCAGCGCGGAATAGACCGCGTTGAGCTGCTCGTCAGAAACATCGATATCCTTCAGGACGACCTGGATCTCGTCCTCGGTTACCGAAGTCCTGTTTGAGCCGTTGCCCATGAGCTTAGCAACGTAGGATTCCAGCCCAGTACCCGTGCTCTCAGTCTTATTTGGCACAGATTCTCCCTTCGTAGTCCACAGGACACATTACTTTAGCACACACTTACATGTCTATACCCAAAATTCAGACTGGATATAGCAGATAACATGCCGATTGACCACAACATCTAGGCCTGATCGGGACCCGCGGCCTCCAAACCAATCAACCGGAACGGATCGGCCACGCCGCCAATCGACTTCTGGAGCTCGCGCTGGCGCAAAGAATCCTGCGCGGCCTGCATGGTCAATGCACGGCGCGCGTCATCGTCGAGCGACCGGTCCTGGCGCAGCTTGGCCTGGGCAGCCCGCATACGGCGCTTGATGGTGTAAAGCTCAAGCGTATCGAGCATAAAGACGATGTTCGTCTCGGTGGGATGTTTGCTCGTCGCCGAGATGCGCCCGGCACTGACGAGCGAAGCCGCCTCGGGACACACCGCGCGTGCGGCGTCCATGCACGCCGCGGGATCGGTGCCCGGAGGCGTCGCGAGCACGGCCCACGCGATGGACTCGTGACGGGGGTCTACCCACTCGATCGAGCAGATGCGATCGGCGTACGTGCGGAATAGATCGGGGTAGCTGGTGAGCATCGTCAACAGCTCGCGCTCCCCCGCCAGAGACTTCCGCTCCAGATCGGTCAGCACGATCGGCGTCGCCGGAACGGAAGCGGTCGAAGCAGACCCCGCGGGCGCCGCGTCCATGCCAGCAGGCACATCGATCGGCGGCATATCGTCGACGACCTCGACCGGCGCGGCCCCGTAGGCCTCGAGCGGCACATAGTCGTACGGTTCCTCCTCGACCGGTGCGGATACCGGCGGCGTCGTCCCCGACGCCCAGGCGCCGCGAGATGCCCCCTGCGGACCGGACACCCGACCGCCCGCGCTGCCTGCGCGCTCGGCCTGTGCCCGCTGGCGCTCGTAGTTCTGCTCGCGACGACGCTCGGCGTCCTCGCGTTTGGCGACATCGCGAAACACACGGCCCGAGCTCGAGCGTACCGTCTCCAAATCCAGGCCCAGAAGGTCGGCTATCTGGATAAAGTACGTATCGATCATGTAGCTATCGCGCAGCGGATAGATGAGCGTCAGCGCATCCTCGAGCGCCTTGGCGCGACCGCCCGGCGTGGTAATGTCGCTCGACTCCTGCAGTGAGCGGTACACAAAGTCCATGAGGGGCTCGGCGGCGTCGATACGCGCCTGCAGTGCCTCGCCACCATGCGCCGTGATGAACTCCATAGGGTCGTTACCGTCGGGAAGCACCACGCAGCGCAGGTCCATCGAGTCCTGCTCGATAAACTGAATCGCGCGGCGCGCGGCCTTTTGACCGGCGGCGTCACCATCGAACATATACACAATGCGCTTGGCAAAACGGGTGAGCGTCTTTACGTGATGTTCCGTCAGCGCCGTGCCCAGCGTGGCGACGACGTTTTTGATCCCCGCCTCCCAGCAGGCGATGCAATCGGTATATCCCTCCACCACGATGGCGGTATCCTGCGCGACGATAAACTCCTTGGCCCAGTTAAAGCCGTAGAGGTTTCTCTTTTTATGAAACACGCTCGTCTCGGCGGTGTTGAGGTACTTGGGTTGGCCGTCGCCCATAATACGACCGCCAAAGGCGATGTTATGACCCTGTTCGTCAAAGATGGGAAACATCACGCGGTCGTAAAAACGATCGGCAAGCTGTCCGCGCCCGCGGCTCACGGCCACGTTGGCGTCGATCATCTCCTGCGGGGTAAAGCCCTTCTGCGACAGATGGGCCACCAACATATTGCGACCCGGCGCAAAGCCCAGGCAGTAGCGACGGCAGACGTCGCCACCCATACCGCGGCTGGCAAAGTACTCGCGCGGACGGCTGTCCTTACCGCGCATGAGCATGGTGTGATAGAACTGGGCCGTCTCGGCGCACAGGTCATAGATGCGGGCGCGCTTGGTGCCGCGATCGCGCTGCGCGCCGGTATCGTGCAGCTCAATGCCGGCACGATCGGCCAGGTAGCGAATCGACTCGGGAAAGCTCAGGTTCTCGCGCTTCATGATGTAGGTGAAGACGTCGCCGCCCTCGCCACAGCCAAAGCAGTGCCACACCTGCGTAGCGGGGATAATGTGAAACGATGGGGTCTTTTCGCCATGGAAGGGGCAGCAACCCCAAAACTCATGGCCGCGGAGCTTGAGCTCAACCGTTTCCTGCACGATGGCAACCAGGTCGGACGCAGCGCGCACCTGGTCTTTCTCCTCATCGCTAATCACGGATGCTCACCCCCTGCTCACCCAAGTTATGACGGATATCGTCAATATTACCCTCGACGGTCGCGATAAGCTCGTCCAGCGAATCGAACACGCGCGAAGGACGCAGCCAACGCGTAAACGCCAACGAAACCGAACGTCCATACAGGTCGCCCGCATACCCGATCAAGTTGGCCTCGAGATGCGCCGAAGCGGCATCGTCGGCATACGTCGGCGGCAGGCCCACGTTGACGGCAGCGGGCCACACGGTATCGTCGACCAGCACAAGGCCCTCGTAGACGCCATCGGCAGGCAGCTGGATTCCGTTTGGTACCAACAGGTTTGCCGTAGGAAATCCCATATCGGAGCCCTCGTGGCGACCGCGAATCACGCCGCCGCGCACCATATAGGGACGGCCGAGTAGATCGGCTGCCAGCTCAACATGGCCCAAGCTCAGCTCACGTCGAATGCGGGTGGCACAGATAGCCTCGCCGGCCTCGCACAGCAAATTGTGCCCATACACGTCAACACCGCGCTCGACACCCCATGCCTGCATCTTGGCAACACCCGAGGCACCGCCGCGGCCCAGCCTAAAATCGCTGCCAACGCGAATGGAGCGAATGTCGACAACATGCGCCAACAGCTCAAGAAAGCCCACGTGGTCGAGCGACGCTACCGCAGGCGTAAAGGGAACAGCCACCACGGCATCGACCCCAGTCTGAGCCAAGGCATGCAGGCGGTCGGCCGTCGTCATCAATTTTTGAGCGGGCGCAGGGCTCACCACAACATCCGGATCAGGGTCAAACGTTACGACAACCGCTTTGCAGCCGTGGACGCGCGCATCGCGAATGACCGCGTCGATCAGCTCACGATGTCCCCTATGCACGCCATCGAACACGCCGATGGCAATCGAGGCGGCACCCATAGACTCGCAGTCACCAAAAGCATCAGCCAAAACGATGCGGGCCTCCGCCGCCGCGCCCACAAAAAATGTGCGCGCGAGCTCGCGAGGGTCCAGCATCATCGAACACCGCCGATCGCCTGCGGAAAGACGTGCTCCATCACAAAGCGACCATCCTCGATACGAGCCAAAGCCTTGAGCCCGCCATCGAGCACCAGCGCAAACGGTGCCTTCGACGCATCGAAGCCGGCGAGCGCGCGATCAATAGGAATACGACGTCCGCACAGCAGATCTTCCGCAAGATTGCCCGGCAAGTCGACACGCGTGGCGCCGAGGGCCGCAATGGGGTCCAAGGCAAAGCCGGCAGCGGACTCGGCAGAAAGCTCCTCGACCGCATGGCAGGCACCGATGGAGACAATGCCAGAAGCGGTACGGCGCAGCGCGGAAATATGCGCGGCACTATCGCAGGCGCGACCCAGGTCGCGAGCGAGCGCACGGATATAGGTGCCCTTGCTCACCGAGAAGGCAACGGTCCAAATGCAGGAATCGCCCTCGCCACTCACGGCGATCAGGTCGGCAGAATATACCTCGACCGGGCGCGCAGGCAACTCAACGGCATTGCCCTCACGTGCAGACTTATAGGCGCGCACGCCGTTGACCGAAATAGCCGAAAACGCCGGCGGAACCTGCATCTGAGGGCCCAGCATGGCGCTCAAGCGCTCACGGGCATAGGCCGGATCGCGCAGCTCGGAAGCAATGGCGACCGTGCGGACGGCCTCGCCTTCCGCATCGTCGGTATTGGTCTCGGCGCCAAACGAGATATCGGCGACGTAACTTTTGGTATCGAGGGTAAGCATGCCCAGCAGACGCGTAGCCTGGCCCACGCCCACCACCATGACACCCGACGCCATGGGGTCGAGCGTGCCGGCATGACCGACGCGCCGCTCATGGAGGGCGCGCCGGCACCGCGATACCACGTCGTGGGACGTGCAGCCCACCGGTTTATCGACGGCGAGCAGCATATTCAATTGAGAAGGCGTACGACGAGCCATGTACCATCCAAAAAGTTAAAGCTCGACGGTCACCGAAGCGGGATCCTCCCCCACCAGCTCGGCCAGCATGGGAAGTGCCGCGGTGAGCGTCTCGAAAATCGTTCCGTTATTGGTAAAGCCGGCAGCAGCGTGATGTCCGCCTCCGCCAAAGTTGGCCGCAATCTCGGAGACATCCATGTCGCCCTTGGAGCGCAGGTTTCCGCGCACCTTGGTATCGCCCTCGATGCCCTTAAGGAACAGGCAGACCTCGACACCCATCACCGAGCGCACCACATCGACCAAGCCGTCGCACTCATCCGAGGTGACGCCACATTCCTTAAGGTCGCTTTCGTACGCGTAGCTATACGCCACGCGCCCGTGCGCGACCGTCTTGATGCGGCCCATGACGATGGACTTGAGGTGCAAGAACTCGACGCGCATGCTCTGATAGACCTCGAGCGCGACACGCGCCGGGTCGGCACCGTGCGCCACCAGGCGCGAAGCCGCATGGAACGCAGCGGCATCGGCATTCTGATACTGAAAACGACCGGTATCGGTAACCAGGCCACAGAGCAGACAGGTGGCGATGCGATCGCGAACGACAATGCCGCAATCATCCAAAAAGCGGTCGATGATCATGGCGCACGCCGCAGCATCGACACGCCTCAGGCTTACCTCGGCAAACTCCTCGCGCGCCGGATGGTGGTCAAAGCACACCACATGTTTGGAGCGGCGGAGCACGTCGGCCGAGTTGTTCAGACGCTCGACAACCGGCACATCCACCGAGATAAACAGGTCGGGATCGCCCGTAAAGCTCGAAGCCGGCACCAGACGATCGGCGCCTTCCATAAAGCGGTAAATACGCGGAACGGGATCGTCGTCTGCGAGCAGCAGCGCGATGTCCTTGTCGGGGAACGCCTTCATGAGCGAGAGACCCAGGCCCAACACGGAGCCCAGGGCATCGCCGTCGGGAGAGGTATGACCCGAGATCGCAATGGAGGACGCACCCTCGATAAGCTCGAGGATGCGTCGTTTAATATCTGCAGACTCGCACGAGACGAGGTCGGCGGAATTAGTCATCTAAAGCTGCCTCCTGGGCGGCATCCGCTATGGGATAGCCGTCCTCGTCCTTTTCGATCGCCAGCGTGGCCGGAACATTCTCCAGCGCACGCGTAATGCGCTCGGCCTCATCGGTCGAGCGATCGATGCGAAAATCGAGCTCGGGCGTGACGCGCCAGTCGAGCGAGCGAGCCAACAGGCTGCGAATGCGGCCCTTGGCGCTGGCGAGCGCCTCCATGACCTCATCGTAGCGGCTCGCATCGCACGACACGTACACGCGCGCGAACGAACGGTCCACCGCGACCTCGACCGCGGTCAGGGTGACCAGGTCGAGACGCGGATCGGAAACCTCAAAGAGAAGGATATAACCGAGCTTCTCGCGAAGCTGCTCGCCCAGACGGCGGGTTGCCTGCGTTTGCTTCATAGCGCTACCCCCTACTCGGTACGGGCAACCTGGTCGATACGGTAACCCTCGATCTGGTCGCCGGGCTTGATGTCCTGGAAGTTCTCCAGGCCAATGCCGCCCTCGGAACCGCTCTTGAGGCTCTTGGCCTCGTCCTTGTAGTGGCGCATCGAGGCGATCTTACCGTTAAAGACAACGATGCCGTCGCGCACCAGGCGCACGGAATCGGTCGCGGCGATCTCGCCCTCCTCGACGCGGACACCGGCGGCGATACCGACTTTGGGCACCTTAAAGGTGTCCAGGACGGTCGCAGTACCCGTGGAGACCTCGACCTCGGTGGGCTTGAGCATGCCGATACGGGCAGCGTCGAGCTCCTCGAGGCACTTGTAGATAACGTCGTAGCAACGGATCTCGACGCCCTCGCGCTCGGCAGCGGAGCGGGCCTTACCGTCGGGACGCACGCCAAAGCCAATGATGATGGCGTTGGAGGCGTCGGCCAGGACAACGTCGGTCTCGTTGATGGCACCGACCGCGGAGTGGATCGTGTTGATGCGGACCTCGGACTGATCCATCTTGTCGAGCGAGTCCTGAAGGGCCTCGATGGAGCCCTGGACGTCGGCCTTGATGATCAGGTTGAGCTCCTTGACCTCGGCGTCGGCGATGGTCTCGAAGAGGTTCTCGAGCGTGACGTGCTTCACGCGGCTCTGCTCCTCGATACGGGCCTTGAGCGAGCGCTCATCGGCCAGGGCGCGCGCCTCGCGCTCGTCCTCGAACACGCGGAACTCGTCGCCGGCGTTGGGGACGGACTGCAGGCCCAGGATCTCGACGGCGTCGGAGGGACCGGCCTCGGTGACGGCGCGGCCCTTGGGGTCGAGCATGGCGCGAACGCGGCCATAGGTGAGGCCGGCGACCAGCGTATCGCCCACGTGCAGGGTACCGCGGGTCACGAGCACGGTAGCGACCGAGCCGCGGCCCTTGTCGAGCTTGGCCTCGAGGACGTTGCCCGAGGCGAAGGTATCGGGGTTGGCCTTGAGCTCGAGCACGTCGGCCTGGAGCAGCACGGTCTCCAGAAGGTCGTCGATACCGATCTTCTGCTTGGCCGAGATGTTGACGAACATGTTCTGTCCGCCCCACTCCTCGGGGATGACGCCGTACTCGGTGAGTTCCTGGCGTACACGGTCGGGGTTGGCGCCGGGCTTATCGATCTTGTTGACGGCGACGACGATGGGAACGCCGGCGGCCTTGGCGTGGTTGATCGACTCGACCGTCTGGGGCATGACGCCGTCGTCGGCGGCGACGATCAGGATGACGATGTCGGTCACCTTGGCGCCACGGGCACGCATGGCCGTAAAGGTAGCGTGGCCCGGGGTATCGATGAAGGTGATCTTGCGGTCGTTGATCATGACCTGCGAAGCGCCGATGGCCTGGGTAATGCCGCCAGCCTCGCCGGCAGCGACGCCGGTGTGGCGGATGGCGTCGAGCAGGCTCGTCTTGCCGTGGTCGACGTGACCCATGACGGTGACGACCGGGGCGCGGGGCTTAAGGTCGGCGGGATCGTCGTAGAACGAGAAGGTGTTCTCCTCCTCGGGGGTGATGATCCTGATCTGACGGCCCAAGTCGTCGGCAACGAGCTCGACAAGGTCGTCGGACATGGACTGCGTCATGGTGAGCGGCGTGCCCAGCAGGAACAGGCGCTTGATGATGTCGTTGGCCGGAACGTCGAGCGCCTCGGCAAGCTCCTGGACGGTAACGCCCTGGGAGACCTTGATGGCGTCGAGCTCCTCGGGGTTCACGCCCTGGGCCAGCGCCTCCTCAATCTTGCGCTCCTCCTGAGCCCTAGCGGCCTCGCGCTCGCGCTTCTCCTTGCGCTTCTTGCGGCGACCGGTGGACTCGCGAGAGGCCTCCTCGACGGCGGCACGGGCCTCCTCGAGAACCTTCTCGCGGCTGTACTCCTCGGCCTCGCGCGCCATGCGGCTGTAGTGGTCCTCTTCGCTGTTGTGACCACCCTTGCGCTTCTTGCCCTTGCCCTGCTTATCGGGGTTGGGGAAATCCATGCCGGCAGCGACATTGTTGCTGGCATTGGTGCGATGGCTGTGCGGGCGGCTCTCGGAGGCGTTGCGGTCGTTGCGACGGCCGCCACGACGATCGCTGTTGCCGCCGCGACGGTTGCCGCGCTCGGCCTTGGCCTTGTCCTCGGCGTCCTTCTTCTCCTTGAGCACGGTCTCCTGTGCGGCGATCTGATCGAGCAGCGAACGGAAGCGCGAACCGGAGTCGGAAGCGGGAACGGCGCGGCGCTGGGCCTCGCGAGCAGCTTCCTCCTTCTCGCGGGCAAGGCGCTCCTGCTCGGCCTTCTTCTTGGCCTCGGCCTCGGCACGGGCTGCCTCCTCGGCGGCCTGGGCGGCGGCAAACTGGCGGCGCTCCTCCTCGCGTGCCTTCTCGGCGGCAATGCGCTCGCGCTCGGCCTCGGCGGCACGCGCTGCCTCCTCGGCGGCGGCAGCCTCCTCCTCGGCCTGCTTGGCGGCCTCGACTTCCTGGGCGCGGGCCTCGATCACCGAGGCAAGCTGCTTGCGGACCATGGCAACATAAGCGTCCTCCAGGGCGGAGGAAGCAGACTTAGCGGGAATCTTCATTTCGGCGAGGTGACCCATCAGTTCCTTGGAGGTCATGCCGAACTCTTTGGCCAGGGTGGACACACGGACTTTTGCCATATGACTTCACCTACCCTTTCTGGCACCTTGGGTGCCTAGAGACTGAACGAGCGTGGGATGTGCGCCGGAACCTGTCCAGCGCAACCGCGCGCTAGATCAGGTCCTCCGCATCATCGAAGGCGTCGGTGTCGTGGACACCGCAGTAACGGGAACCGGGACGGGCCTGGTTGCGGCACTGGATGCCGTCCTCGGACACGTACTCGCAACGACGGGCGTCGTCATCCTCCTCGTCACCGATCAGGTCAGCGGCAGGCTCCTCGTGAACGGGAACGTTCTTGAGGATGTCGGCGGCAAGGGTCTCGGACTTAATGTCGATGTGCCAGCCGGTCAGGCGTGCGGCCAGGCGGGCGTTCTGGCCCTCCTTGCCGATGGCGAGCGAAAGCTGGTCGTCGGGCACGATGACGCCGGCATAGGCCTTCTCCTCGTCGATAAGGACGCGAGTGACCTTGGCGGGCGACAGGGCGTTGGCGACGTAGACGGCCGGATCGGCATCCCAAAGGATGACGTCGACGCGCTCACCGCGCAGCTCACCCACGACGGCACGCACACGGCTGCCCTTGGGGCCGACGCAGGCGCCCACGGGATCCAGGCGGTCATCGAGCGAGTGGACGGCGACCTTGGAGCGCTGGCCGGGCTCGCGGGCGATCGACTTGATCTGGACGGTGCCCTCATAGATCTCGGGCACCTCCTGCTCAAACAGACGACGCATGAGCTCGGGGTGGGTACGCGAGATAACGATCGGCGGACGGCTGTGCTCGCCGCGAACCGGCGGAAGCGTGGAGTTGGGGTCGCGAACGTCAATGATCACGGCCTTGATGTGCTGGTTGTGCAGATAGCGCTCGCCCATGGGGCGCTCGTTGCGCTCGTTCTCGTAGCGGCGCTGATCAAAGTGCGGAAGCTCGGCCTCGACGCCTTCGCGGATCTTGACGATCGTAAAGTCGGGTGTGGACTGCAGTACGGTACCGCTGATGAGGTCGCCGATACGGCCGGAGAACTCCTCGTAGATCTGCTCGCGGGCGGAGTTGCGCACGATGGCGTTGATCTCGGCCTTGGCGTGCTGGGCGGCGATGCGGCTGGTGTTCTTGGGGGTGACGTCGATCTCCTCGAACTCGGTGAAGTTGCCCTCCTCGTCCATGGAATCGTCGATCGGCTCCAGGCGGTAGACATAGATCTTGCCGGTGGTGCGGTCGATGGTCACCTTGGCGCCCCACTCAAGATGCAGGATCTCGGCATAGCTCTTGGCGAGCGACTGCTCCAGGCGGTCGATCAGGTAGAGCTGGTCGATGTGCTTCTCCTGGCAAAGCTCCATCAGGGCGGACATCATGTCGGATGCTGCCATGTTAGTTTCCTTCCTTCGCGGGCTTGAAGTCATAGACGGGCTTCAACTTGCACTTTTTAACATCGGAAAAATCGAGGGTGACAGACTCGCCGTCCTCGAGCTCGAGGGTTACGTTGGTCTCGGTCGCGGCGGCAATCTTGCCGGAGTACTTGCGACGGCCCTCGGTGGCGGTGGAGGAAAGCTCGCAGTCCTCGCCCACAAAGCGGGCAAAGTCACGCGGACGGCGCAGCGGGCGCGCCATACCCGCGCTCGACACCTCGAGCGTATAGCTCGAAGAGATGGGGTCGAGCTCCTCAATCACGTCGCCGACCCACTTGGTGTTGGCCGTGACGTCGTTGAGCGACAGGCTCTGACCCTCGGCACCCTCGATACGCACACGCACGCAGGGGGCCTTGGTGGCACCCACGAGCTCAACGTCGACAATATCGACATCGTGCTGGGGGGCGACGGCCTCGAGCGCGTCGATGATCGCCTGCTCGATCTTGGTCTTGACCATTGCGGCACCTCCATCCATACAAAAAAGAAGCGGGGCCGAAACCCCACTTCTTTCAATTACAACTTCATTTGCAAGCAAACTATACCAATACCTGCGAAAACGTGCAACCATAGCACAAACCCGCAGGTCAGCGTGAGCACAGGTTCTCCACAAGAAATGGATAATTGGATGTAGTCGCAAGTATCCATATCCAAAAAGAGGGACGACCCAGCCGGATCGTCCCTCGTCTATTGTGCATCAACTATATGCGCAAGGTTTACTTAACCACCAGGTTGACCAGCTTGCCGGGCACGCAGATGGCCTTGACGACCGTCTTGCCCTCGAGCCACTTGGCAACAGCGGCCTCGGCGGCAGCCTGCATCTCCTCGTTGGAGGCATCGCGGGCCACATCGATGCGGCCGCGGACCTTACCGAGCACCTGGACCACGATCTGCACCGTGTCCTCGATGGACTCGGCCAGGTCAAACTCGGGCCAGGCGGCGGTGTAGGCGTTGCCCTCGCAGCCGAGTGCCTCGTGCCACAGCTCGTCGGCCCAGAACGGGCAGATGGGGGCAAGGACGCTCACGATGTCCTTGGCCACGCCGTAGCACAGTGCCTTGTCGCGCGATGCGCCCTCGGTGGCGTTGAGGTAGGCGCTCGCCGCGTTGACGAGCTCCATGACGGCCGAGATCGCGGTGTTAAACTGGCCGCGATCGAAGTCCTCGGTGCACTTGGCGATGGTGCGGTGACGCTCGCGATAGAGCTTCATCGCGGTCTCGTCGAGCACGGACTTGTCGAAGGCAACGTTGGCGTCACCCGACTGGACAAGCTGCCACACGATACGCCAGGCGCGCTTGATAAAGCGGTTGGCACCCTCGACGGCCTTGGGATCCCAGTCAAAGTCCTTCTCGGGCGGGGCGATAAACAGGATCGCCAGACGCATGGTGTCGGCGCCGTAGGGCTCGATAACCGAGCTCGGGGGTACGACGTTGCCCTTGGACTTGGACATGGTGTCGCCGTTCTCGTCCTTGACCATGCCCTGGCACAGCAGGTTGGTAAAGGGCTCGTCCACGCTGAGCAGACCCAGGTCGCGCAGCGCCTTGGTAAAGAAGCGGCTGTAGAGCAGGTGCAAAATGGCGTGCTCGATGCCGCCGATGTAGTTATCGACGGGCATCCAACGGTCTGCCGCCTCGCGGGAGAAGGGCAGCTCGGTGTTGTGCGGGTCGGTATAGCGCAGGTAATACCAGCTGGAGCAGGTGAAAGTGTCCATGGTATCGGTCTCGCGCTTGGCCGGGCGGCCGCAGACCGGGCAGGTAGTCTCGTAGAAGTCCTTGCACTCGGCGAGGGTCTCGCCGGCGCCCAGGTCCAGGTTCTCGGGCAGCGTCACCGGCAGCTGGTCCTCGGGCACGGGCACAATGCCGCAGTGCTCGCAATGGATGGCCGGGATGGGGTTGCCCCAATAGCGCTGACGGCTGATGAGCCAGTCGCGCAGGCGGAACTCGACCTTGCGACGACCGCAGCCCATGGCCTCGAGGTCGGCCACGATGGCAGCCTCGCCCTCGGAGTGCTTACCGCCGCGCATGCCGGTGTACTTGCCGGACTGGACGAGCGTGCCCTCGGCAGCGTGGGCGCAATCCCAGTCTACGGTCTCGGCATGGAAGGTATCGATGGTCTCGCCACTGGCCTCGACGGCAGCGCGGTCGTCATCGTCCAGGATGATCGGGACGATCGGGAGGTCGTACTTGCGGGCAAACTCAAAGTCGCGCTGGTCGCCGCAGGGAACGGCCATGACGGCGCCGGTGCCGTAATCGGCAACGACATAGTCGGCAACCCACACGGGAACCTTCTCGCCGTTGACGGGGTTAACCACGTAGCGGCCCGTAAAGGCACCGTGCTTCTCGAGGGTGCCCTGGGCACGCTCGACGGCAGAGATATGCTTGGAGTCCTCGACGATCTTGGTCACGGCCTCCTCGTACTCCGTGCCCTCGACGAGCTCGTGCAGACGAGCGTACTCGGGAGCCAGGACAAAGAAGGAGACGCCAAAGAGCGTGTCGGCACGCGTGGTGAAGACGGTGATCTTGCCCTCGTCGCCCTCGATGGGATCGCCGTTGGCATCACACAGGGTAAAGTCGACCTCGGCGCCCTCGGAGCGGCCGATCCAGTTGGCCTGCATCTGCTTAACGCGCTCGGGCCAGCCGGGGAGCTTCTCCAGATCGTCGAGCAGCTCCTGGGAGTACTCGGTAATCTTGTAGTACCACTGCTCAAGGTCGCGCTTCTCGGGCTCGGTGCCGCAGCGCCAGCACTTACCCTCGGTAACCTGCTCGTTGGCCAGAACGGTCTTGCAGTTGGGGCACCAGTTGACCGGGTTCTTCTTGCGGTAGACCAGGCCCTTTTCCCACATCTTCTCAAAGATCCACTGGCCCCAGCGGTAGTAGTCGGGGCTGCAGGTCTTGACCATGCGATCCAGATCGTAGGAGAAGCCCATGCGCTTCATCGTGGCGAGCGCCTGGTCCATGTTCTTATACGTCCAGGCGGCAGCCTGCGTGTTGTGCTTGATGGCGGCGTTCTCGGCGGGCAGGCCAAAGGCATCAAAGCCAATGGGATGCAGCACGTCAAAGCCGCGCATACGGGCCTGACGGGCCATGGCATCGCCGATGGTATAGTTGCGCGCGTGGCCCATGTGCAGGTCGCCCGAAGGATACGGGAACATCTCGAGCACGTACTTCTTGGGCTTGCTGGCGTCGGTGTCGACGGCAAAGAGGTTGGAGTCCTCCCAGGCCTTCATCCACTTGGACTCAATGGCCTGCGCGTCGTAGGCAGGGATCTCGTCCTTATGATCTGTGCAATCGCACATATCAGCTCCTTTAATCTTAGCTGGGGTCGGTCGGCTTGGCTTTATTCGCTACTGCGGACAGTCCTGCGCAAGACGAAGAGCACATTAAGTGCTCTTCTTTGCGTGCGGAACTTGTAGCGAACAAAGCCAAGCCGACCGACCCTAAGGTTAACTTGACTGATGATAGCAAATACGACAAGCGAGATGCCTGCGACTTGCAGGCATCTCGCTTTATCTTAATAACGTGGTTGGAACTCAACCTTTATGTGCGGCTCTTATCCTATCGATAAGACACAGACTGCTGCGAATCCTTGACGACTACGTCGTGGGCGCCGCCTTCGACGATCGAGGTCGAGCTCACCAGGGTCAGGCGTGCCTTTTTCTGGAGCTCGGGGATCGAGAGGGCACCGCAGTTGCACATCGTGGACTTGATCTTGTAGAGCGTGCCGCCCACGCCGTCCTTAAGGGAGCCGGCGTAGGGAACGTAGGAGTCGACGCCCTCGACAAAGCTGAGCTTCGCGGCGCCGCCCAGGTCGTAGCGCTGCCAGTTGCGGGCACGCGCAGAACCCTCGCCCCAGTACTCCTTCATGTACTGACCGTTGACGTTGACGCGCTCGGTCGGGCTCTCGTCAAAGCGGGCAAAGTAGCGGCCCAGCATCATAAAGTCGGCACCCATGGCAAGGGCGAGCGTCATGTGGTAGTCGTAGACGATACCGCCGTCGGAGCACACGGGCACGTAGACGCCGGTCTCCTCGTAGTACTCGTCGCGAGCGCGGCAGACGTCGATCAGCGCGGTGGCCTGGCCACGGCCGATACCCTTGGTCTCGCGGGTAATGCAGATGGAACCGCCGCCGATACCGACCTTGATGAAGTCGGCACCGCAGTCGGCCAAAAAGCGGAAGCCCTCGGCGTCAACGACGTTGCCGGCACCGACCTTAACATCCTCGCCGTAGTTGGCGCGGATCCACTCGATGGTGCGCTTCTGCCACTCGCTGAAGCCCTCGGAAGAGTCGATGCACAGGACATCGGCGCCGGCCTCGATGAGCAGCGGCACGCGCTCGGCATAGTCGCGGGTGTTGATGCCGGCGCCGACCATGTAGCGCTTATCGCCGTCGAGCAGCTCGTTGGGGTTGGTCTTGTGGCTGTCGTAGTCCTTGCGGAAGACAATGCCCATAAGGTGATCGTTGTCGTCGACGATGGGCAGGGCGTTGAGCTTGTTGTCCCAGATGACGTCGTTGGCAACCTTGAGGCTGATGTTCTTGTCGCCCACGATGAGCTGCTCACGCGGGGTCATGAACTCGGAGACCTTCTTTTGGTGGTCATCGCGGCTGGGGCGATAATCACGGCTGGTAACGATACCCAGGAGTTTGCCCTTGGGAGTGCCGTCATCGGTGACCGGCATGGTGGAGTGACCGGTCTTCTCCTTGAGCTCGATGACCTGCTCCATGGTCATGTCGGGGGTCAGCGTGGAATCGGACTGAACGAAGCCGGCCTTGTGATCCTTGACGGCCTTGACCATGGCGGCCTCGGACTCGGGGGTCTGGGAACCGTAAATGAAGGACAGGCCACCCTCGGTAGCGAGCGCGACACCCATGTCGACGCCCGAGACGGACTGCATGATGGCGGAAACCATGGGGATGTTCAGGGTGATTGCCGGCTTCTCGCCGCGCTTAAAGCGGGTTAGCGGCGTCTTAAGAGAGACGTTGTTGGGGATGCACTGCGAGGACGAATAACCAGGGACCAGCAGATACTCCGAAAACGTGTGGGACTCACCGGGAAAGAACGTAGCCATGTTTCTCCTTTTTCCATGCGACCGGTCGGCTGCAGGCCTCGTAGGACCCAGCCCAACCTTGGGCGCCCAATACTGGGCAAGTATCTTAACGCACTTTGACTGCTACAATGCATGATTTAAGAAGAGCACACGAGGGTTTAACGCAGGCTTTGCGTTTGCCCAGCAGACACTTTAGCGGAGAGACGTGGAGCGCATGGAGTACAAGACGACGGCAAAACTGGTCATTCAGTCGTGCGACAAAGATCTGCCGGGCGTGTTCGGCCACGGCTGCGTCTTGCTGCTGCAGGGTATCGCCCGCGAACACTCGATCAACCGCGCCGCCAAGAGCATGGGCATGGCCTATTCCAAGGCATGGCGCATCGTGAACGAGGCCGAGGGGCAGCTGGGGTGCAAGCTCATCGAGCGCGACGGCGCCCGCGGGAGCTCGCTCACCCCCGCCGGCGAGCGAGCCATAGCGGCCTACGAGGAGCTGCAGGCAGAGATCAACGAAGTCATAGCCGCAAGGGCCAACGACCTGATCGACACCATCAAAGAGTAGCTAATTTGGGACGGGGCTTTTTTAGCTACCCATCCAGAGCATTCTTAACTCATAGCCAAAAATTGACATTGGGTAGCTAAAAAAGCCCCGTCCCAAATTAGCTACTGCCGGAGGGCGTTATCGAGGGCGGCGGCTACCGTCAGGGGATCGTCGGTGCCGGCGAAGAGGCGGATGGTGTCCCCCTGCTTGCCACGTGGGGCCGAAAGACGCGTCGCCGCACCGCGGGCAGACGATGTGCGAAACTCCCCCGGCAAAGCGTCGAACAACTCTCCCGCGCTACGCTCGATAAGGTCAAACTCAACTGCCGGGCCAAAGCCATGCTCGAGGATTCCCGTTGCAACCGCATGGTCAGGATGCGAGCTCAGCCCGGGATAGTGCACGTTGCACACCATCTCGTTCGCGGCCAGATACTCGGCCAGCGCACGGGCGCGGTCGAAATGCGCCTGCATGCGAGCGTTAAGCGAGGAAAACCCGCGCTCCAACACGTCGGCCTCCTCAGCAGAAAGATCGAGCGCCGACGCACCGCAGCCCGCAAACAACGCATGCGCGCACTCAGCCGCGGCATCCACACGATGGCGCTTGAGCTGCGATCGCGCCACCGAAGCGGCAACGAGCTTACGCGGGGCCTTACCGGCACACACGCGGTCGAGTGCCTCGAGCGACAGCGCGGCGCCCAAGCTCAGCGGATTGCAGCCAAAGACGTCAGCCACGGTGTTGTCAACAACCAGCAGCGCATGGGCCTCACGCGCGGCGCGGCCTAACGCGCGCAAATCGGGCACACGCAGACCGAACGCGCCAATGGAGTTGGCGAACCACCACAGGTGCGGCCCCTCGGCATCAAGCGAAGCATCAAAGCCCTCGGACGCAGCAGCAAACGCCTCGGCGGACGGCGAGCCCACCAACACGACATCGCAGCCCTCAAAGCCGCAAGCAAACGCTTCGGCAAAGTCATCCGCAAAGACCACCAGGCGATCGCCGGGACGCACAATCCCCAACAGAGACAGCGCCGCCGGCACATGCGAGGCTGCAACCAGTCGCGCCTCGCGCGCGCCAGCCCTTGCAGCCCAGGCCTCTTCTAGCTGTTGTGCGTCCACGTGACACCGTCCCTTCAAAACAAAAGCCCACGATGCGGATGTTTCCCCAATCTACTCGCTAGGGCTCTAGCCGTGGTATTCGCCGTTGTATTGGATAAGCGTTAGGTCCTCCACGCCATCGAGGGCACGGATGGCGTCGGCATAGGGCATATCCACACCGTCAGAGAACACCTCGACGGCCATCTCCACCTTGTCGCCGCGCATAGTCTTGGACTTAACGGTGAACTTGGTGCGCCCAAACGCGCGCACGATATCGTCGCCAGCGGTCTGGCCCGTGTAGTGAATGACCATCATGTACACGCGCGACTTGTCCTGGCGGCTCGCAAAGCCGGCGATCATCAGCACGATCACTGCTGCCGTGAGCCCCACGAGTGCATACATGCCGGCTCCCGCCGTAATGCCCGTGGTAATGGACCAAAACAGATACAGCAGGTCGAGCGGGTCCTTGACCGCCGTACGGTAGCGGACGATGGACAGAGCACCGACCATACCGAGCGAGATGACCACGTTTGTCGAGATCGCGAGCGTGACCATGCAGGTGAGCACGCACATGCCCACGAGCGTCACGGCAAAGCTACGCGAATACACCACGCCGGTAAAAAAGCGCTTGTACACGTAATAGATCAGGATGCCCATGGCGAGCGCCACGAGCAGCGACAGGCCGATCTTGGCAGGGTCGACCTGACCAAACGCCTCCAAGACGGAGTTCTTAAAAAAGTCCCTGGTGCTCATGGTCTAAATATCCCCTCGGTTCTCAAAATCCGATTCCCAGTAGTTAAAACCGCGCAGGTAGGCGGTCTTTTCGTAACACAGGCAGTACTTGGAAACCGCCGTAAGCTCGGCCGCGCCCGGCGGCACCATATCGCGCACCAGCTGCGGACAAAACTCGGTAAACTTGACCTCCATCACCAGCTTGCCGGGCTCCAGCACGGGCAGCGCGGGCAAGGTCGCGTCAAAGATATCAAAGCTACCCACCGCGGCACGCACGTTCATGTCAAACGTAATGCGCACGGTGCCCTCATCCATCACCCACGGCTCGCGCTCGTAGTCCACGATGGTCCGCGGGCGCATCATGTTGCAGATACACTCGATGTAGAACTCGCGGCAGAGTTGGTGCGGGCTCCTCAGCAAAAAGCCGTAGTCGCCAGCCAGGATCTGCTCAAACTCGCCGCGCGTGAGCGGCGCGTCCTCCTTGTAGATCCAGCTGCCGTACTTCTTTTTGCGCTCGAGCTTAATCACCCTGTCGCTGCCGTTATAGATGCGCACGCGATACTTTTTGCGCATAAGAATACCGGCGTCTTTTTCCTCGTAGGCCGAGTTGCAGTAGTCGTCAAAGTACAGGCTGCGAATGGTGTAACCACCCGCCCGCGCATGCTTGTCCAGTTTAAAGGCCGGCGCCATGCGGCAGGCAAGCGCGGCGTGCTCGCCCTCGTTAATGAGATATTTGAGCTCGTGGCGATAACGCTCCTGCGTGGCACGCGCAGGCGGGGCCGCCAGGCACTCAAGCAACGCGCTAGCCCTCTTCATACGTGTCCTCCACGACCTTGCCGCCGTCTTGCACGTAAAAGCACTTCATGCCGTACTGCTTGCCATCGTCGGTCACATAGTAGTCAAACGCATCTTGCGTATAGCCGTCGGAGTTGGTGGCACGCACGCGCACAAAGTACTGGCCGGTATCGGGCGCATCGCACGTTACCTCCGGCAGCAGCACGTCCTCGGCCTTAAAAAGCACGTCATTGATGGCGTAGTCGCGCGCAAGCTCCACGGTATAGCGAATATCGCGCGCCTCAAAGTCGTACGCGGCATCCCAGTTCACACGCAACTTGCCGTTATCGATCTGCGGCACGCCAATGTAGAACGGCATGGGCTTCTTATAGCTCTCGCGGAAGCTCTGGTAGTTCTCCTCGATTTCGGACGGAATCGCCGCGGCGATCTGCTCGTATTCGTCCTTGGTCACGGGCAGATGCTCCAGGTCGGGCGCAGCAAAGACGAGCGGCTCCGTGACCTCGCGATAATGCTCGATCATCTTGCTCAGGCGCTCCTCAGTCAAATACGAGCGCAAGTCCTTGACGGCACGGTCGAGTTCGCTGCGGAACGACTTGCTGCGCAACGCGCGGTTAAACAGCACGTTGCCCCAGTAGTTGCTCACGCCGCGCTCCCAGCTCGCATAATCCGAGAACCCCGTCAGGCTCAACTCGAGCTTGCGCAGCATGCCGTCGTTATCCCAATCCAGGATGTACCAAACCTTGGAGTTAAGCGGGCTGTACAGATAGCAGTTACGGTTCTGCGTGTCGCAGTTGCCCGTCAGAATCTGAAACGCCAGCCAATAGACCAGGTTCTCGGTATCAAAGTAGGTGTCGAGCACGTCATCGATCTTTTGCGATTCGTCGTTGAGCGCATCGAGCATCTCGATGAGCTTGGTGTGGTCCGAGTCGCCCTTAATCTCGAGCATGCCCTCAAAAGCCGCCTGGTTATAGTCGGGGTCATCGGTGAGCTTAATGGTGTCCTCAAAGCGATGGAAATCGAAGCTGTTCACCTTATACAGATGCCCGCTCTTATCCAGACCGTGGGCCTTGAGCGCCGTCTTGTTGAGCTGCTCGACCTGCGTAAACAGACCGTAGTCTTCAAAGGTGTCGTTGGATTTTTCGGTCTGGTCGCACACCCATAAGTGCACAAACTGCGTGCGCAGGCCCATCATCTGGGGAATGCCACGGATCAAATCGTAGGCCATCTTGTTACGAAAGCGCATGCCCTCGCCCATATGCTTGTTGAGCGCAATCGCGCGCTGCTGACGCCACGTGCCCTTGCCCTTTTTGAGCTCCACCTTATAGTTCTTTTGCGTATAGGTACTCGACGTCTGACCGCGCACTTGCACGGTGGCGTTGGGAGCCTCCTCGCCATAGCCCACCTCGCCAGCAACGGGGCCCTTATCATCGCCTGGCTGCAGCAGGCCCATAACCTGATAGCGTGTCACGCCCATGTCGGCATAGTCGTAAACCGAGTACGTATTAATCTCGGCCCAGCTATGATCGGTGTTCTCGGAGCTGTTGCCTCGCGAGACCGTTAGGTACATGGTCACAATGCCCGAGTCGTCGTAGACCTCGTACAGTTCGTCCTTATCGCGCAGGTGCTTGGCCTCTCCCGAGGTCTCGGCCTTGTTAATCTTGCCCTGCTTCTTGGCCTTTTTTGTCGAGGATTCGTCCTGCGCAGAGCAGCCCGAAAGCAGCAGTGTGCCGGCAGCCGCCTCAATCAAGCGGCGACGCGATATCATCCTATCGGTCATCAGGACCTCCCCAATGGTTGCGATACACACGGACCACCGTGCGTTCAAACGCGCCATGTGGCTCGCCCTTATGGCGGGCTTCCTCATAGCGCCGCTCGGCACGGTCGAGCAAGCGGCCCAGCTGTGTAAAGCGACCCGTCTTGTCGGTCGCCACCATGGGCTGTTGACTCAGAATACGATACGGCAAGTTGGCAGTATAGGTATCGAGCCGCAGCAGCGCCACGATAAAAAACACCGCCGCACCCAACAAAAAGCCAAAGCCGTAAAACTGCTGCGGCAAAAGCAGCGACACGGCAGTCGCCAGCCCCGCCACACCGGCAAACAGGCCCGAGGCCAGCACGGCCCCCTTGTAGTCGGTAAAGTACAGCAAGACGAGCATCACCGTATTGCCCACGGCATACAGGCCATAGCCCACGCATAGCGTGCGAAAATACCCGTGCATAAGACTGTTAAAGCCCAGCGGCAGGGCCGAGAGCACCGTGGTCTCGAGCGAAATGACCGCCGCCGTCACAAACAGCTGCTTGAGCGCGCAAAAGCGCAGTTCGCTGTTGAGCGTGGAGAGCATCTCCTCCTCGGCCACCACGATGTCGCCCACTACGCCGCCGTCGTTGAACAGGCTGTAGTAGTCGCGGTAGCGCGGATAAAAGTTGACCTCGACCGAGACCACAAAGTTGACGGTCGTGACCAGGATCGTCAAAAACGCGATGAGCGCCGGAACATCGTGGTAGGGCGCGCCATAAAACAAGCCCTTGACCTGCACGCCAATGGGGCCGGCCCAAATAATTACCAGGTGCGCAAAGAGCCCCAGGTTGGTAAACAGGCCCGTGAGCGCCAGCGGCATAAACTGATCGAGCCAGCGCAAAAAGAGCCAGGGGCTGCGGTCACTCTGCGGAAAATACCGGTACAGCAGCACCACGTCCCAGGCGAGCATGACGCCGTAGCCCAGGGCGATTGATGCCAGTAGGCCCTCGACCGGCGGCAGCCCCAGCGCCAGCGCAGCCAGGGCGCACAGGCACGCCACGCCAATGGCAGCCACAAAGCTGCACAGAATGCCACGGTAGTCCTTAATAGCGGTGAGGTAGTTCATGCCGTTCCAGTTGACGATCATAATGTTGAACAGCCACAGGCACAGCAACCCCTGAAGCAGCGTGGCGCCCGAAAACAGCAAAAAGACGCCGTAGAGCGCCGTGCCCGTAACCAGCATGATGGCGTTGGAACCCCAAAACGAGGGCAGAATCTCATCCTCGCGCTCCGCAAACAGCATGTCCGCCAAAAAGCGCGTGACCGGCATGGAGAAAAAGCTGGTGAGCGTAAGCGACGCCAGCAGCGTATAGGTCACCATGCACACCAGCAAATCCTGGTTGGCGCGGCCCACACCCCACAAACCGCACAGCACCAAGATACCCACCTGGAGCAGCACGCCCAGCAGCATGGGGCCCGTGCACACAATGCCGGCGTAGCCGTAGGCGCGCATCGTGGCAAACAGACCCTTGCGTCTAAACAGGCGCTTGAGCTCAAAACCGATTCCGGCCACCGGCTACTCCCCCTCTCTGGGCAAATCATACGCACGCGCTGTCTCGTCGTACAGCGCGCGATAGTTGGCGAGCATCTGCTCGTGCAAAAAGTACGTGGCAACGCGACGCTGGCCGCGCTCCCCCATCTCAATGCGACGGGCACGGCTTGCGCACATGCGCTCCATGGCATCGGCCAGGCCCTTGCGATACATAGGCGGCGTCACAAATCCCGCCACGCCAAAGTCGTCGCCCGGGGCGCCTTCGAGCAGCTCACGGCAGCAGCCCACCTCGGTCGTCACACAGGGACGACGCGCGGCAAGCGACTCCAGCACGCTGAGCGGCTGGCCCTCGGAGATGCTCGTCAAAATGGTAAAGTCCAGCTTTTCCATGTACTCGACCACGTTGACGCGGCCGGTAAAGATCAGGTCGCGCACGCCCAGGGTATCGACCAGCGCATGGCACTCGGCGCCGTACTCCTCGTCGTCCACGCCGCCCATGATATGCAGGCGCACCTTAGGGACGCGCTCGTGCAGCTCAAAGAAGGCATAGATCATGGTCTTGACGTCCTTGATGGGCGCCAGGCGCACCACCGCGCCAATGTCAACCCAGCCGTCATCGGGCTTTAAGGGAATGTCCTTAAAGCGGTCGAACTGAATGCCATTGGGGATGACCAGGCATTTATCCGCATCGCAGCCCATATCGATCTGCGTATTGCGGGCATTGTGAAACAGGCTCGTCACGCGAAAAGCACGACGGTAGATCTCCTCCGAAAGCAGGTAGAAAAAGCGAATCCAGCGGTCCTTAAACGACGGCACCACCCAGTCGGCGCGAATAATCTCTTCCTCGCGCTCGCGCGTGTAGATGCCGTGCTCGGTGAGCAGCACCGGCGCATGATGAACGCTTGAACCCAAGCAGGCGAGCAGGCCGCCGTAGCCGGTCGAGATGGCGTGGTACACATCGGCCACCGGCACCTCGCTGCCCAGCAGGTAGAGCACGGGCAGCAGCATGGAGCGCATGGTATGGAATGCGTCGGCAAAAGGCGTGTAGGGGTACTCGGCCAGGCACACGTCGCGAAAGATATCCATAAACGTGCGGCTCTGCAAAAACGAGAGCGGATGCACGCGACGACGCTGGAAGATATCGAACAGCACGTCCCAATCCGGATTGGAAAGCGACACCAGGCGGCGCAGCGCCTCGCGCTCGCGGTCGTTAAAGTCCGCCTCTTCCTGCTCGCCCGAAAGGCGCAAGGCGTCGTCCAGAAACACCTCGTGTACCTCGACCACGTTACCAGGCAGCTCGTAGACAAACTTGCCGCGGTCGGCCGCATGCGCGCCAATCACCCACAGCACAAACTCGTGCTCGGGCATGGCCTGTATATAGCCATGCATCCAGGTGGACACGCCACCGTGCACATAGGGATAGCAACCTTCGAGTACCAAGCAGATTCTCATTTGTCGCTACCCTCCTTGCGCGCAATGGTCAACGTCTTGTCCGTAGCTTTGACCAGGTACAGGTCGCCCGTCAGATGCGTAATCTCGCCGCCCGTGACTGCACCCGGCTCGCCGTTATTGGCGCGGAACATGAGCCACGCCTCGTCGTGAAAATTGCTCAGGTTGAGCGTCCAGGCATCCGCATCTGTATCCACGCTCACCGTCACGGACGAAAAGCGCTGGATGGCGCCCGAGCATTCCGAGCCGGTCTGGCGACGCAGGTCGGGCGCAGACTTGGTAAGCCAGTCCAGGTAGTCGGTCAGGCCGCCCTTATAGATCTCCCAGCCTTGCCTGGCGCCGCGATCGGGATCGAGCAAGTCGTCCGGGTGCATAAAGTGCGTACTCACATAGTGCATGTTGAGCTCGGACACGGCAGCCAGGCGCATATAGGAATCGTCGACCATGCCGCCCGAGACAATACGCGGCTGCTCCACGATGCCATCGCTCGCCACGCTAAACTCCTGCGCGTACGGCAGGTCGGTGCCATCCTCAAAATACGTACTGGCGATGGTCTTAATGCGCGGCACGTCCTCGCCAATAATCTTGCGAGCGCGGGCCGAAAGGATGTTTGACGGCGGCACGTAGACCGAACCGTGCGCGTTGGGTAGCACCTCGTCCTGAAAGGCGATAAGCTCGTTGAGCGATGCAACAAGCGTCTCCTTGTTCTTCCACGTCTTGTAGTCGTACAGCGTGCCATAGTCGGTGTCCCAGAGCGCCAGCGGCTGATGGTTGTAGCCGTGAAAGCCCAGCTCTCCGCCCATCTGCAGCAGCATGCCGCCAAAGTAGCGAAACTGCGTGGTATCGGCCTGGCGCGCGGGCTCGGTCTGGTTGACCGCGTCCTCGTAGTTTTCGATCATCACGCCGGTATAGCGAATGCCGTATTTTTGCGCGAGCTTTTGTAGATCAGGCCACCAGACCTTGGCATAAAAGTCGGCGATGGAAAGCCCGTAGTCGCGCTTGATGTAGGTGCCGTCGCCCGAGGGCACGGGGCTGGGAAAGTCATCCAGATAGAAGACGGCGCTGTTGATGACCGGGTAGGCCGTGGCATCGCCGAGCAAGCTGATCGCCGCGGCGTAAAACCCGCGCATGACCTTGCTGTAAATGCCAAAGTTGCACACCACGGTATGTCCGCTGCCGCAATCGCTCGACCAAACAAGGGGCGTACCCGTATCGCCGGTTTTGGCCCACACGTGCGCCGTCTCGCGCAGCGAAACCAGCAGTGACGATTTAAAGGGGTCCGATAACTCGTAGCGCTGGCCACCACCGATCATAAAGTCCTTGCTCGGGACGATACTTTCTGCCGTGGTGTACTCATATCCAACGGTATCGATGCCAAACTTGGGTGCAACGGCTTGAATATAGCCGGAGTTCTCCGGCGTCATACCCAGCATGAGCGAGCCGCCGGCATTCACCCAGCTCATCAGGTCGGTGAGGTGCGTACCGAGCCCATCGAGCGACGGCATGAGCAAAATCACGCGATCGAAGGACGTCAGCGAGGGAATGGCATCCGCGCCGTCCAGGGCAAGGTCCACGTCGCGGTGCGCGATCTTCATGTCGAGCAGAATCTGGTCGAACTGCTCCTTTACGTCCTCGACGCCCGTCTGATCGGAATCGGTAATGACCAGGCACGTGGGCTTTTGACCAAATATTGCCGAGGAGGCCGGCACCGCATCGTTGGCGGCAAGCATCCCCAGCTTATGCTGGCCCGCACTGTACTGCACGCCGGCACGCTCCACCAGCAGCACGGCGGCCATGGCAATAAAGACCGCCCACACCACGAGCAGGCCCATCCAGCGAAAATGGCCCGCACGGTCGCGGATATGCTGAACCACGCTCATCGGGCCTCCTCCCCGTCGCGCCAAAAAGCCAGCTCCTCGCGGTTGGCGGCGCTCAAGTACACATGCTGTTTGTCGATCGCATCGATCACGCGGTGGACCTCGTCACCGTCGCGGCGCATCACGGCCAGGCGCAGGCAAAGCATCCAAACCTCCTGCTCCTCGGGCGCGTCGAGCACGAGCTGGTCGGTCACGGCCTGCGCCTCGTCGATCTGTCCGACATCGGCCAGCGCCGTCGCATACCGAATACGCAGCTCAAAGGTGTCCTCGCGCTCGCAGCGGCGCGCAAGCAGACGTGCGTACTGTTGACGCTGAATCTGAGCCACGCGCCCCTCAGCCAAACCCGAGTCTAAATACTCACCAAGAAAATCGCAGTATTCGTTGAGGTTTTGCGCGCTCGGGTCGGTCTTAAAGGCGCGCTCCAGCTGCTGCAGTTTAAGGTCGGACTCCTTGGAGATCTGCGCCACCGCCGTCGCGGCATAGTGCGCCACTTCAACGTCGTCGTTCAGCTTAGCCGCCTGCAGCTGCGCCAGATACGCATCGGGCTCCTCGGTAAGCATGGAGAGCATGAGGCGGCGCCGGTCTGCAGGGTCGTTGACGATGAGCGCCTCCTCGAGCGGGATCACGCCCGCATCGGCTTCACGGTCGTGCACCAAGATGCTGCGATGCAGCTCGTCGTTAATGCGCAGCGACTCTAGCGTGGCGTCCTTAAGGTCCGCGCCAAACACGGCGCTACGCGTGATAAGCAGCACCACCAGCAGCGGTCCCCACAACGGCACGAGTACCATCACGGCCAGCATATGCCCGCGCACCGGCAGCAGGCCCAACTTCATAAGCGTCCACAACACCAGACAAACCAGCGCATGAATCAGCAGCAAGACGGCAGCAACGACAAGCGAGATCAAGCGACATCCCCCTCACCGTCACCGGTGTCAGCGATGTGCTGCAGAAGCGCCACGATGTCCTCGCCGTCGACGGGCTCCACCGCAATCCGCTTCGCGCTCAGGCGCTCGCGGATAATGGGGAGGTCGCACGCCTTTGCCTGGCGCATAAGCAGGTAAAGCACGTCACCGTCGACCAGGCCCGCCGCATCGCTCTCGCGGATTGCCGACCCAATTGCGCCCACCAGCTCGCCGACAGGCTCCATGCCCGGCACCACGCGCAGGAGCAAAAAGCTGCCCATCTTGCCATCCGACAGCGCCTGCTCGGCCGCGAGCTCTTGACCAAAGGCCGCCTGCTTGAGCACGCACGTGCCATCGACGCAGCGTTTATCCTGCGCCACCGCCTCATAGTCAAAGGCACGGCCCAGCGCGCTTTCGACCAGTCCGCACAAGATGCGGAACAGGTTTTGGTAATAGAGCGTCATTTGGTTCTCGGCCGCACGACGCACAAAGATCAACACGGCGGGCGCCCCGTCGCGCTCGATCGTATATCCAAACATGGGAAGTCCCGGCGTCAGCTCGCGATTGACCCACAGGCTCGAACAACCCTCGCCGCTCAAAAGGGGCGCAAGCTGATCAAGCGAGATCGAGCGCGTGGCGTCTTCGGCAATCACGGGACTCGCCGCCACCAGACGTGCAAACGCCCCGCCCGAAACGTGGTAGATCGTCACCGAATTGTTTTCGAGAATCTCACCCATGAGCTCACAGCACTTGCGGTAGATGTCGCGCGGGTTGAGCACGTCGAGCTCTTGCGTCACGGCAAAGATCTTGCCAAAGCTATCGTGACGCCCCACAATTTGGCGCTTGTAGGTGCGCTTGTCCTCGATAGCATCGTGATAGAGCTGCGTGAGGAATGTATTGCGATTACGCACGAGTTCGTTTTGGTCGCGCTCCACCTTAATGGCCTCGTTGTTGCGCAGCTGCACGTAGCCGCATACGGCACCCACCACAAAGTACGCGATAAACGGCAGCCAGTTGGACGGCTCGTAAAAGAGGCCCTGGAAGGTATAGCCATACTGGGTAAAGTAGCTCACAGCCAACCCAACCGATGCCAGCAGTGCCGCAGCCAAACCAAAGTCCAAGCCATACAGCGTGCCGATGAGCACGACGTAGAGCAGGCGATAATCGAGCACGTTGAGCTGGGCAGATTGCGAGAACAAATACTCCAGCACCTCGAACAGGACCCAGGCAACGCCCGTCTCCAGGCATTTAATAGGCAGCGTGTGCATCTGGATGCGGTCGATAGCGGCGCGCAAGGGGTTGATCTTCCCTGCGCGGCCAGCATCCCAGCGAGCATGAATGGTCGAAAGATCACGAAACGGGTCGTAGCGCTGAAACCAGCCATAGCGAACGCGAACGATGTCGCTGACGGGCAGGGCATAGCCGGCAGAATCGCCATAGGCAACTGAGAGCCCTGGGCACAGTGCCTTGAGGGCCTCGCCCACCTCACCTGACGTGTGATGGAAGGCATCGGCAACATCGAGCGTCTCAAAGGAGGCGTCCCAGCTGTCAAAGATGCGATGCACCAGCACCGCGAGCTCCTCGGCACACAGCAGCGGAAACGGCGCGCCCTCCGCGCCCTGCAAAGCGACCGATCCGGTTGAGCACGCGTCGAACAGCGGCACCAAAAACGGATCATCCAGCGCGGCAGACGCGGTATACAGGAACGGCACGCGCAGGATCTTGGTTTGAAAGCCCTCGCGAGCAGCGTAGTAGCGGCACAGGTCGTTGGCTGCGCGCGCGATAATGCCCTTGCCCGTTCGCCCCGTGGCATCGGCGGCACCCGCGGGCCCCGCCACATACAGCAGCTGGACCCGGCGACCCGCGCACGCACGAAAGACCGAGCGCAGCAGCTCGATATCGCCCACGATATCGGTATGCGGGGTAAGGTAATTGGATAGGTAGACCACGCGGTCGAACTCGTAGGCCTGCTCCAAGTGCTGGAGGAGCTCATTCCACGAGGCATGGGGCGATGACTCGTCGCGGCGCGCTTCCGCGGCAGCGACGACCTTAACATGGTCCCCGGGGAACGCCTTGGCACAAAAGTCATCGTCAACATATGCGGTGTTGCCAACAACCAGCACCTCCATGGCGCACCCCTCCCCTTAATTCCACATTTGCCATAGTCAAACATGCGTATTGTACGCCGTCAACGCGAGCCGGGACGCCTTTAAGGCAGTTTTAAGAACATCTTCAGAGGATGTGGGGGCGACGAGGGTGCTGAATGAGCGCCCAATCCGGAAGTACGGTGAAAATCCGATATCTGCCGACCAGACCCGGGTTTAGGCAGCAGCGGCCTGCGGTTTTGTTGCCTAAAATCGGGCTATGCTCGGCGAGTTTCGATTTTTCTCCGCACTTCTCCTACGCACCGGATTTGCAATAGCGCATCACAATCCGCCAATCGCCCAACCGGAAAGCCAATCCACAGACTCGACTAGCCAACCAGATACGGCCCGATTACATCGAATATTTCGCCCACCTTGGTTGCAGGGTTTTGCGAAGATGGCTTAACGTTACCCAGCCCCCTATGGTATGTGACGAGGCGCCCAGCACGCTGCAACGCCTCGCCTCGTTTGCCGTCCACCACGTCGAACAGCCCTGCCAAGTTCTTGCGGTACTCTATGCCCAGGTCTTTAGACATCGCTTGAGCGAGGCTACGCTGGCACTCTGCAGCCGACATGGGGGCCGTCGTATATCGAAGGTGCAGAAGGGGCCACAGCTCAAAGCAGGGATTCGACCACAGCGCATGGAACGTCCTCAATCCATCGGTGAGCTCGGCGCATTTGCTCTCCATCGCATCAAAATCGGATGCAGGGAAGTCATCCTTATCAAACACGAGCCACACATGGTCGAAAGTCTCAGGAGCATAGCGGCAATGTTCGACAGCGAAGTCAAGCAGGTCGAGCGTGTGTTTGCCCGTTCCCTTAACGATAACGGCAACCTTGCGTTCGTTTGCCGCGCACAAAGCAGCACGCACGCCCTCGAAGTAGCGAGGCTCAGTCTCCTTGCCCTCGGTCACCACGAGGTGGCGCGTCATCTGCACCATGCGCGGGCGAACCTCGCGTTTGCCACTACGCCAGCCCTTCGACTTCTTCGCTGCCATGTTAATCCCACTCCTCGATGCGAGTGAGATACGGGTCGGCACCGTAACGACCAGACAGGTACTGCTTATCGAAAGCAGCATTCTTGCTAACCAAGTTGCCATTTGCCTCGTGGATGTCGGCGAGCGACCACAGTTGGCTCGCCTCCCCCTCACCGCGTGCGGCAAACCATATCTCGTCGCGGCGGAACACGTCGTTTCGCATTGTGGATACGTCCTGGGACGAGAAGATGAGCTGCGCGCCGCTCTTGTTGACCTCGGGATCCTTAAACAACAGAATCACGTAGCGCAGGAGCTTCGGGTGAAGCTTGGCGTCAAGTTCGTCGACCACAACGGTAGCGCCGCGCTCGAGCGCAGTCATCAGATATGCAGCTAGCCCCATGAGCTTCTGTGTTCCGGCTGACTCCTCAGAAAGGCGCAGCTCATAGCCCTTGCCGTCCACCTCGTGCCTCACAAAGACGCGCTGGCCGCGCCATTCCGGGGCCTTCTCCACCCTAAAGCCATCGATGCGTACGTCGACGGCGCGCAGAAAACGCGTGACCTCGGGCGACTCCGCCTCGTCTAGCAATTGCTCGAGCATCCGCTCCAGGTAAGAGCTGTTGTAGTTCAGGAACACGCCATCAAGAAACCAGCTGGCAGCCTCCTTGATCACCGGCGCATCAAAGTTGATGCAGAGAAACGACAGGTACGGCAGGCTCGGGTTGAATCTCGCAGCCGTCACAAGTTTGCGCAGCGTGGGACCGAGCTCGACCTCAGCACCCTCGCGCTCGAACAACATTGCCGTACGCGAAGCTCCCAATTTGCGCCGCCACAGTCCCTCGGACACGATCTCGTCGGCATGCACGGACAGGGCATAACGGTACTCATGCTCGCCCGCGCGGTAGTAGAGCTCGAACTCGGTAGGCTCGAGAGCAGACACATCATCGAACTCGAACGCCGAACAACGGGGTATCGAAGGACGATTGCCCTCTGGCGCATCAGAGCTAGCTGACAGCAATCTGATCGGTCTGGCCACAGCCGAACGAACGTAGTCAAGAGCTTCGAGTAGGTTGGACTTGCCGCCAGCGTTGGGTCCGTACACCGCAGCCACCGGCAGAAAGTTCTGCCCATCGGGACACTCGATAAGGGAGCGCTCAAACTCCCTCATCGGCGTCGCTTGCATGGAAAGCTCCGCCTCGTCGCGATAGGACCTATAGTTCCTGAAGGAAAACTGACAAAGCATCCTCCTCAACTTTCCTTTCATTGTTTTGAAAAGGTATTTCAGAGTTTTTCTTTGATTATAGGATTTAAGTAGGCAAAATCAAGTGCTTAAGGCACCTGAAGGCCTAAGGTGCAAAGAACAGACTGAACCACATAACACGGTAAAACATAGAAGAAATGCAGATAGCGTAGGACAGATTACTCAAGCTAATTTGGCCCTGATGCCCAGGCGCAATATCAGCGATGCAGACCCACGATATTCAGCAGTACTTAAGCGAGCAAATAATCACTCGGTCTAAACCCCGTCTCGATATTCCTCAACAAGACGCTCCAATTTAGACCGATCTCCTGCGATCAGAAAATCCCACAAACCGTCACCGTTCATGAGCATGCGATTAAATGAATCGACTGCAAAATCAGCCAGATGAGAGATGGAAACACAGCGACCCTCTTCCAGTCTTTGTCCAAATACGACAGCATAACGAGGGGTCAATGGGAAGTAGAAGCCGCAAGGGTCTTTGTCGCGTTCCTCCTTCCACTCTGCATGCGCAGGAAGTGACGAGGTTATAAACTCAGAGCCTTCTGGCGCTATATAAAACAAGCAATCCATGTCGAGCAATAAGACAAGTAAATCGTACACTGGCGCGCCCTTATCGAACCTGAACAGCGCTGTATCCAGACAAGCAAGCTCGACAATGGCTTCAAATTCATTCCTATAGCCCGCCAAATCCATTTGAGAAATGTCTTT
Source organism: Collinsella sp. LCP19S3_C9 (assembly GCF_052121575.1). NCBI lineage: Bacteria > Bacillati > Actinomycetota > Coriobacteriia > Coriobacteriales > Coriobacteriaceae > Collinsella > Collinsella sp. LCP19S3_C9. The sequence continues at coordinate 18,627 of NZ_JBQKDZ010000005.1, read as the reverse complement.
GTCAGAGAAAAAGGCGCTCGACAACAATTCGACGGAGTGAACGCCAGCGTCACCTCTCATCTTGCTCAACCATTTTGGATTCCTCGCAATGAGCGATGCAAGCAAAAATGCCAGTCGAGAAATCAACGCGACGCACTCTTCACCTTTTGGCAGTTTTCCGGAATCAAGACAACTGAGCAACGATCGGTAGGTAGGTGCAAGATAGTTCTCGATTTTACTAAGACCATCTTCAATGACGCCCTTCTCGATGAATCCGCCATCGCCTTGGGATCCACGTCGCCTGACCTCATAGAGGTAGTTTTCAGCACAAACGTTTTCGGGCTTCGTTCGAAAGACGGGTTTCAACCCACCAGCGTCGCGTCTTACAACGCTGAGATAACCCGAGTCATCGGTAAACGATTTGAGATAAAAACGCGGCACGTAGTGCTGATTCTTAACCCCAGGCATGAGCACGCCCCTCTCCAATTAACAAATCAATCAAGAGCAAGAGTTCCCAGCCGGCGACCGAACTAGCAGCAATGAATCAACCGCAATCGGCTCGGACCTCCTTGATTCTCGCCAATGCGACATCAATGTCCATCGCGGCCAGTTGAGAGCACACGGCATCTAGTGCCACTTTGCTAAAGAATGGAATCTCAGGCCTTACCGCATCATGTTTAGAGATAATCGCAAAAACGACCTGTTTGACCGAATCCCTTTCCAATTTAAAACAATTAGGTTCAATCTTGTCTAGAACAACCTGTGCGCACTTCCTAAAACTAGGATCTGCCTTTACCAAACGAGCCGAGACCAAGCCCTGATTGAACAGATGACTTAAAGTCGAAGAACCTTGATAATGCTTAACGTGAATGAACGTACCGTCTTTACACAAGATGTCACAAAGCTCGACCTGGCTGCCACGACCGCCGTAGTAAATGGTCTTCTTGTCTAGCAACAACTCGGTCGAGGAATTCATCTCCACGACACGTTGGTTATACGGGCCCTCATATTCGCCCTTAAAATATTCTGGGAATTCCGTTGGGTAAAGCGGAATCTTAGAGAAGCGAGATTCAATCGATGATTTGTAGTCACCATCAATTCGATACCATTTTCCATTATTTGCACAGTAACTGGCCCCTTGATATTCGACCTCGCCATATAGGCACTCAGATGCGCGCCATTTATTTATCACCGAGCCCTCTGCCTGTCCAATAACAGAAATACGGGTTTTGCAAAGGTCTTCGTAGCTCTGAGGCAACTTTTCCGGTTCCGGATAGACCATGTCGAGACAAACATCGTCAAGCAAAGATTCCTTTGATCCAACACGAAAGCCTGCGACCGCCTCCCATTCAAGGATTTCCGGCACTGCAAGCCATATATTTTGATCGTGAGCATTAATGAGGCTAATGGCTTTAGAATTCAACGCATCTTCGAGTGACCGCTTGCGCACCGGAACGATTCTGTCGACCCAACCGTATTTAGCCTTATAAGAATCAAGCACATAAACGGCATAGACAGACTTAAGATAGTCTCGAATCGATTCTACCGACTCACCAACACTCAATGCGAGAGAATCCGACCCAGTAATAGATCCAGTTGCAAGCAGTCCATCGCCGCCGCTTACCGTCACTCCTTCCAGCAAATCGCGCTCGACATCAATTTCAAAAGCATCAACTGAAGACGGAAGGGGCATTTGCTCGTCGGTCTTTCGAGCATTACCTGAGACTGCAGTTCGTTTTAGCTTGCGAAGTCCACCATCTATTGCCTGATTGAGTGCCACTTTAAGCCCAAAGCGCTCCTCGACTGTCTCTTTATCCAGCAAAGTAAAACCATAGCCAAAAGAAATGGCAAATAGACGCTCATCGTCCTCCGTCACGGCAACTTGAACCAGATGGAGAGCGCTTGCAGAAGAAGACAGCAAAGTATCGGACTCCAGTTGACCGTCAAAATAATCAATCCATTTTGGCGGATGAGGTTCTGATGGCTTTGTGTAAACCACTGAACCATCTTCTAGAAGGTGCCTATGGATATAGGGGTCATTGGAGTCAACGACGTCACCAATATTAAAACCCTCTTTAATAAGGTAAACCGACATCTTTTGCTTAGCCATAAACATCACCCGTCACGATCGAACCAGACTGCCACCTTATACCCGTGAATAGGCCGATCGAATGCAATGTCTCCACTAAATGTAGAAGGGAGAAACCCTGATTAAACGCTTCGCCGCGTTCAATTAAGACTGAACAAAAGTTGCTCTCACGGCACAAAAGCACCCCAGTTATCGCGAGCGTGCCCTTCACCCGATCGATTTACTGTCTGAGAGAGGAAGCCGACACTCGCAGCCCAACAATGCCCATCCAAACTCTTCGCGAGCGAGGGCTCCCATACCCTAAGACACCGCTACTCTGAGCCGTGCCAGGCGCACGTCAACTTGGCGCGATGGTTTAAGAAATCTCTCTTATTTTGGAACAAAGCACCTGGGCCCGTGCGGCGGCTCAGGACACGCCCACTAAATGAGAGGATAGCACCATGCCGAACGACGACATCGTCTACTTACTGAAGTTCGCGTCCAAAGAGGCATACATCAACGAGCTGATGGACGGGCGCCTCTATATAAACGCAGCGGGTACTACCACGGTCTGCCCGGAGAGCAGGGCGATCCACTAGAAGCGTCTCTGGCGTACGGCATGGGCATCTACGCCCATTGGCTCTTGCCGATATACTGCATGTTCACGGTGCGGGAGAGCGACATTGTTGACAACACTGTCGTGATTTGTTGATGTTCACTAAGAAGTGGTCCGAGTGATCACTGGGAAATGAGCACCGTGAGCACGAAAAATTGAGCAGTTTAAGCAAGACGGCCGCACCCCGGGGACCGGGGGCGCGGCCCTCGCCGTATGGTTTCCCCGGGCGGTTACTTTGGCGAGCCCGCCCGGGAGGTAGTGTCGAGAAAGTTGGTGTAGTGCCCGATCCGAAGCGAGTCGGCCCGGCGTCCCAGAATCTGGAATACGGTTGATATCCTATGCCGCCTCGACCCTGTCCGCAAGCTCGAGGCCGGACTCGAGCATCTTCCTTGCCTCCGCCTCGAGCCGCGCCCAATCGACGGGACCGTCGGTCCCCCGGGTGCGACCGTCGTCGTAGAGCTCGTTCATCCTCGCCTCCGAGAAGTACCTGGACTCCTGCCATATCTCGTCCTGCTCGCACATGACCGCGCCCGCGAGCCGCACCAGCGAGCCCGTGGAGGGGAACACCTGCACGACGCGCGACCTGCGCTTTATCTCCCGGTCGGTCCTCTCCTGCACGTTGTTGGTGCGCAGGCGCTTCCAGTGGGTCGGCGGGAAGTCGAGGTAGGCCGGCGCGTCGGGCTCGGCCTCCTCCAGCACCGCCGCCGCCCTGGGGCAGCACCCCGCCAGCATGTCGCACGCCGCGTGGTACATGGCCGTCACGGTGGCGGCGTCGCGCCCGCGGAACACCTGCGACACGATCCTGCCCACGCGGCGCCTGAGCTGCCAGGAGCCGGCCTCGCGCATGCAGTCGCGCATGAGGTGGACCGCGCAGCGCTGCCGCGCGGCGCCCTGGAAGACCTCGCCGAGCGCCCGGACGAGCCCCGGGTGGGCGTCCGAGACGACGAGCCGCACGCCCGCCGCCCCGCGCGAGCGGATAGCCCGCAGGAAGGCGAGCCACGAGTCGTAAGACTCGGTGTCAACCACGTCGACACCGAGGACGCGCCTCCAGCCGCCCGCATCGCAGCCGATGGCGGTGACCACGGCGGTGGAGGCGACGCGCCCCTCGCGGCGGCACTTGACGTAGGTCGCGTCGAGCCAGACGCAGGGCACCGGCGAGCCGTCGAGCGGCCTTCCGCACAGATCCTCGATGTCTGCGTCCAGGCTCGAGGCGATTGCGCTCACCTGGTCCTTCGAGAGCCTGGAGACGCCCATCTTCTCGGCCACCCTCTGCACCTTGCGGGTGCTCGTGCCCGTGGCGTACATCTCGGCGACGGCGGCAACGAGGGCGCGGTCGACGCGCTGGTAGCGCTCGAGCACGTCCTCCGGGAAGAAGCTGCCGGAGCGCAGCTTGGGGACGCGCAGCGTCAGCGTGCCGACGCAGGTGGCGAGCGACCTCTCGCGGTAGCCGTTTCGGCTGTTCGCCCCGCCACCGCAGAGCTGGTCGGCCTCGGCGTCCATCACGGCGTTCACGACCTGCTCGGCGAGTCTGCGAAGCAGCTCCTGCATATCGATGGCGCCGTCGTCGAAACGGGGCATAGCGAGCATGTCCGGCGTCGGGTCTGATAAGATTTCCATAGCGGTCTTCGTCCTTTCCTAGAACCTGTTGTTGTGGTGATTTCAGATTCTAGGACGAAGGCCGTTCTTCGTTAAACGAGCGCTAGGGTGTCACCCTTACACCAACATTTTCGACGCGATCTTGCTACACCAATGACAACAGGCATAAAGTGCCAAACCGCCCATGCTCGGCCATTCCATTGCCGGAATGGCGCCTAGCCAGCATATCAGACATTAAACGCATGAAAAAAGGGCAACACTCTCTTGTCGAAAGCGTCACCCTTAAAGCTCCCGTAAAGCTTTTGTATGATAGCTCGGTATGCTACATCATCTCGCAGAGATGTACAGCACCAAGAATCACTATTCCTAGCAGAACAAACACCATGAATGCGGCGGTCCAATTGCCATCGGCGTTATTGAAGCTTTCTCTACACTCTGATGTTCATCTCTTTAAACACGCTGTATAAAACATCTTGTGCAATTAACCCACGATAAGATCCGACAAGCTTGCCCAATTCATCAAGCATTGCTTTCGTCTCTTCGTCAGGTAGAACACGGCAGAGCAGGGAGTACATATCAGAAAACCTTGCCCCTCTTACGACCGCACAATAGAGCCGCTCGTCATGCGCGCAAATATTCCTAAAGCCAGAAAGAACTTGAATGACACGAAGCATCACTATCGGCTCGAGCCTTTGTTTTCTATTTGACGTTTGGCTGACCAACTTGCAGGCAGCATTTTGCACACCGCGTTTTTGAAGCTGATAGAAATGTGAGATATTGCCAAATGTCAGATCATTCTGAAGAACCCACAAGGGCACTGCACCGTATTTATTTAAATAATGCTTCACGAAGGGACGCATGCGCTGTTCATCTGTCACCTTGCCATTCAGAATTATTATCAGGTCAGCAAGCCTCTTCGAATGCTGTTTCCTTTTATCACCTCGAAATGCCTTGGGCACAAGCATATCGTTAGGATCGACATAATTAGCCCGATTCAGATAGGCGTCAGCAGCACGATATTGATCGCAAAACGAATACACGACCGCGTTCTTGAGCACAGCTTCGGCCCTCGCGAGATATGAAAAAGTAAGTTGCCTAAGCTCCCTGTCAAACAAGAATAAATCGTAAATGTTCTTAAATGAAGTGCCTTCCCTATAAACATCACTTGACGAGGACTGCGCAGCGTTTTTATCAAGAAACGGAGCTTTGTAGCCGTTTATGACCGCATAATAACTCTCACGCCTCAGGCAATCTGTCGTAGAAGCATCAGTCGCCACCCCACGGCTCTCTAGGAGTTCAATAAGTTGAGCGAAAGTCTTAAATTCCTTTGCCAAAGCAAGCTCCTAAAATCAAAGGGCCGTTGCCGGAAGCCTCCGAACAACGACCCTTCTTTGTCATCGCCTCACTTAGAGTCCACGACGACTGTATCACTATTGGTATAGTACCCTAAATTCATCGCTAATGCGGTGCATACGGGAATTACATTAAGCGTTCGGTGCGCGATGTAATGTCTGTAGTTGTTTCTGCTCTTTAGCAATCGTGATTTGCTTATCAATATGCTCAATGGTCTCAATTAGGTGCGTCAAAATCTGCCTGAGTTCATCCTCGGGCAAAGAACAGATGTGGTCACAAAAAGCTTGCTTTTGAAATTCGGAGATCACCTTTTTATCGCCATAATCTCCAAAGGTTTGCTTTTCCTGATAAAAAGCCGACGTATCGAAATCGTCATCCAGCACTAGGGCATTTTCAATTCCCTTCTTAAAGTGCTTTCTGGATTTGTAAGTTTCTATTTTCGTAATTAACACATTGTTGCTTAAACACTCATTAATCTTTTGATCGCAATCGTACAGGAAAGCAGTGAAGACCGATGGAGGATTTGCATTCAAATAAGCGGCTGCTTTATTAAGCGATGGTGCGCCCGTGAATTCGCATGATCCATCAGAGCTCTTCTTTCCTATCCATTTAAATCGCAAGTGGTTGTTAATATGGGCAAAAGAAAGTGCTTTATTGAAATACTGCTCATCGGTAGGCCCCTCTAGATAAACAGTGGGGGCTTCGTTCGCAAACCACGAAACCGAAAAAGCATCCTTCACCGCTTGAACCGTACCAGGACCGTAAAACTCCGGATTTGTCTGAGCGACTACCTCACCGGACTCATTCTTAGCTAGAACGATTACTTTGTCGTTATATCGATTTTCATCATGAATAATAAAGGGCGAGTGGGTTACACAGAAAATTTGAGAAGTTTGGTTCCCGTCTTCGTCCTGAAACAACGATTTATAAAAGTGAAGAATCTTCTCCTGCCATGAAGGATGAAGGCTAATTTCAGGCTCGTCAATAAATACAAACGAACCTCTGAGCGCATGCGAGTCCTTCAGCATAAAGCACCCACGATAGACAATCTGCTTTTCACCAGAACTCAGCTGATCAACACGGACATCATGGCCATTCTTTTTAAAGAGAATTTCTTTATGGCCGTTGCGATTATCAACACGGTCGTAATTCAAGTCGTCAAACATCAGATCAAAAGCTTTGGTGAACCTAGGCATCCTTTGAGGGACTTGAAGCCGCGAGAGCCCAGTTTCCATATTGTTCCTAGCAACCCTAGCGACATCAGCATCATCAAGCGCCTGAATATCAATAATAAGTTGATTAATTTCAGTGGGCAGATCACTTGACGAGCGAATACTCTCAACAGATTCATCAATATTTCGACTTGTTACACTAGTTATTTGATCAGACTTAAAATTAATATCGACATCAGAAAAGATAGCGGAAGTGGGAAAAATCTCTGCAAATTCATCCGAACCCACCCAATTATCGAGGCCTAAGCCATCTTTGACATAGAGGTAGTCGTGTCCCTTAATATCCTTGGCATAAAACTCGTATGTTCGTATTTCGGAGTCAAAGTCGACTTCGATTGAATCAACATAACATGGCATATCGTGATACTTATGTGCCATGATTTGATAGAGCAGCTCGACTAAGCTGCTTTTACCAATGCCATTATTTCCAGCGATGATGACAGTATCAACGGCTTTATTTGATGAGTCGGTAAAGTCCAACTCTAGATTACCTAATACCGGATGATTAGATAACTTCAACTTTCGAACTCGGATCATGAGACCCCCACTTCAAACTGCTTTTATAGCAGTTTACTAAACCTATGGTGTCAAATGGTCAGCAATGCCGCGGTGCTGCTTCGCAATATTCAACAGTGGCTAATTAAACAAACACCGCATCCTACCAAGACGCTAGTGCCCAAGCCGTTCTAGTCAAAGAACAGCTTGGGCACACCCCATGAGACCACAGCGAGAGCCGCGACCAGACCTCGAGCCAATAGCAGACACACTCCATAGCGCCACAAATCACCGCTCCCCGTCCATGGCCGTCCAGCTCACAGGTTCAATACCCGGAAGAGACGTTAAGCAAGAGGGACAGGCAACCTGATAGTTCCCGTTATTTGTCCTGCGCTGCATGGAAGCGGAGACATATACCGCTTTGCGGGCGCGAGTGACACCGACGTACAGCAGGCCCATTTCCTCAATAAGCCCGTCTGGCATATTCATCGCATCAACGATCCGGCATCCATATGCAGAACGCGAGCACATACCAGCACTTTCGCACCGCGAACAAATCCTTCCAGTCCAATCGACGCGCGTAACGCCCGGAATGAAAACGGTGTCCCACCCGAGCCCCTTAGCGGAGTGAGCGGTCATCATCGAGATGTCTGCATCAAGGTAATCGGAGAAACGCCGCAGGGAGCCCTCGGAAAAATGCTAACGATATAGTCGAAGCGCTCAGACGGATCCATCGCGACGCAGTCATTTTTAAGGTGTTTCCGCAGCGCTCCAAGAAGCATGGCATGGGACCGCCCATACATGAATCTCCTGGAGCCAGTCAGCAGTTCATCAGAGATTGAGTCGAATATTTTGTCCGCTGCAGACCGGCTGACGCCCTTTTCTCCAGACGCTGCATCGGTAATCTTGGATAAAGCAAACGCATTGAATTCAACGGACTCTGGGGATGTATCCGCAGGCTACATCTCAGAGCGAAAAGAGAAAACTATCGCATGAATTAAAGCCAGCATAGCATTGCCCCTTGCGCGTATTTACAACTTAAAGAACGCGCAAGGGATAATCGACAGGTCATCCAGTTTTTGAAGAATGGATAGCTGTGCTTATTTTCCAAGTGCCTTTTTAAGTGTTCGAACGGCCGATGCAGGCAAAACAGTCCTTACTGCCTTCTTGGCATAAAACACAACGCCGCGCTCACGCTTCTTGTAGAGACGCTCCACGGCGTCCCAGCCACCATTGGCGTAAGCGTCAATGTATAGCCCCCTATCCTTGGGAAGAACACTCGGATGGCGGAGCTGGTCGTTGCCCTTGGCGATATCGTCAAATTCGACAGGGTACAAGTCCAGTGCGTTGCTGGATTCAATAAACTCCCTGCCGCGGTCGTTATTCACCAGCAAGCAGGAGACGCCCTTCATCTGATTGAACCTCTCAGCATCCTTCAGAACATCGGGCCTGTTTACATCGACGCCCCAGAAATCGCCGATGGTAAGATCGCCAGCACGAAATCTCCCTGCATAGGGGCACCTATAGCAGCTGTCGCGAAGCATCTTGAGGTTCAAGAACATGTCGTAGTAGGGGGATTTTGCCGCAGGAATGGTGAGCTCTCTTCCGTCCTCAAGAAGAAGAAGAAGGGAGTGACCCCACCCCTCGCGCTTGCACCTAAACCGGAAATCAACCACGGGAGACCCAAGCTGTTTGCCATAGTCCTCAGCGCAGTCCGCGAACATGCGGCCGGAAGGGACGCCGTGACAGACCAGGTCAACGGTTGTCAGGTTCTGATAATCGCGTCCGAGGAAACCCCTAAGGCCAGCGACTTGGCAGGGCGTTCCGCAGAACAGGACCTGCCTGCCCTCACGAAGATCCGCCTTAACATCGGCAAAGCAAACTCCGGCATCGCTCTGCACATATTTTGAGTTAAGAAGCAGAGACAGCTCATCAACGCTTGCCGCACGACTATGCAACACTCGAAGCGTATTCCCCTCACGCTCATAGGAAGCACCATATGCGACGCCGCCAGAAGAAATAAGCTCACGCGCAACGGCACCGAAAACTCCGCCGGAGGCGGACTCCGAGACATCGCCCCTACCAACAGCGGCAAAGAACGGTCCGGCCGAATTAGAGCCTATCCCCCGGTTGAGGCCGCACGCCCTCGTGCACGCGCCACAGCCAATACAGAGATCGCTATCAATTACAGGAAGAACAAACCCATCCTTCCCCTCGGACATGGTGATGGCGCCTTTCGGGCAGCCGGCGGCACATGCCCCGCATCCGCAGCAATGCGATGGCGACTCAAACAGTGTGGGAACTTCGCCCCTTTTCACGGTAGACATGCAGTTATCCCCCTATTTGCGAGCTGAAACAAGCTTACGCAGAATATCGGCATTCATATAAACGGAAAAAGCCAGCGCAATTGCCAGGCAAGCAATCGAGCTTAAGATGCCCGCACCGTAGGCGGACAGATAATAGAAAACGAACACGCCGATAATTGAAACTAAAGTCATAACTTGTTCCGTACGATCTTCGGCAAGCTTCGTAAACTTAGCGACCTTAATTCTACGGTACTCATTCACCACAATCATCGCCAAGAGCGTTGCAACAGATGCGCCATAAAGGCCGAAGTGCGGAATCAGCACGACACACAGAACGGCGCAAAGGACCGCAGACACAGCAGTGGTGGTACCCATAATTCCGGTCTCCTTATGTGCGGTAAAGATGCCACCGTAAAAGCCAGAAATGTTGCTGAAGTACGTCGCCAGGAGCAATATCGGCACATACAGCAGGCCCTCACCGAATGAACCCTTAATCAGGACGCCGTACACGAGGGGCATAAGCGCAGACATAAGCAGAACGACGCTCATCATGAAACGCCTGAGCGCACGATACACAGAGTTATAGAAAGCCGACTCGTCCTCATCGGAGTTGAGGGCGCGCGCCGAGCTCTCCTTCCAGGACTGGTAGAAGAAGCCATACACCTGGTCCATGACACCGGGGAACTTGTAAGAAACGGCGTACACGCCGGCAGCGGAAGCCCCGAGCGTGTTCATGATAATGAGCCTGTCCAGCAGGTTATTAATAGTCCAGGAAACCTTGTTGGGAATGAGCGGAAAGGAATACCGCAGGAGGTCTCGAGCATAGGAAATGGAGAAAGCCGACGGATCGATATAGCGCCAGAGCTTCCGCATGACCATGAACGTGAGGGCAACACCGCCCTGCGCAATGACCGTGGCAGAAAGCATGCCCACCACGCCCCAGCGCAACACGGCGATAAACAGAACGTTTAACACGATGGTAAGAGCGCTCGCAGTGAAGTTCATGACGGAATATCCCACGGTATCACCGAAACCACGTAGGACCGCCGAAGCCATCTGCAGAAGCGCACCAGCAATAACAAGCCCCACGACCCAGCCAAGATTTTCTGGCCTAAATAGCAACCAGGCCAGAATCGCCAAGACCGCAAAGCACGCGCAGCCAGCAAGAAGAACAGCGCAAGACGCGGTCACGGCCTTAGACCGATCCCCATCGGTGCGACAGTCGATGAGGAACCGGAAGAGTGCTTCGTCCATAAGCAGAGAAACGGCGGGAACGCAAAACAGGGCGATAGTGTTGATATAGTCGACGGTACCATAGTCGCCAGTGGAAAGAACTGAAGTATAGAGCGGCAGCAGAAGAAACGAAACAAGCTTGGTTGCCATTCCGCCCACCGCAATAATGCCAGTGTTCTTAATAAGTCGACGCGTCTCCCCCATTACGAAAGCGCCTTTCTAAGATAAGCCCAGGAATGCTCCCGCAGAGAATCCAGGCGAGAGTCCACGTCACTCCAGTCACAAGGGGCAATATCGTCGGCGCACATAACATCGACGCAACGGTCAGACAGCCCGATATTACTCAGCAAGTCGCGCATACGCGCACCAGACTTATCTGTCGCATATACGCGGAAGGGCCTATGAAAGAGAACTGAGAATACGGTTGCATGAAAGGAGTTGGTAAGAATAAGGCTTGCGTGCGCAATAAGCGAGACGAACTCCTCAGGACCAATGCCAAATAGGTTAACTGAATTTGGGATGTCCAGATCTTTCTCAGAAATATAAGCGACCTTCATGCCTGTCGTCTCTGCCGTCGCTGCGGTGCTCTCGATGAGCTCAGGACACTCACGCAGCAAATACATGAAGATATACTCGCCTTGAAGAAGCATCTTCGACGTCATCCCAGCGTAATCAGCAGCATTCAGAAGAAGCGTAGGGTCAAGAACTACATCAATGGGTTTATCGACAAGCGGCTGAAAGAGCGGAATCGTCTCCTCTTCACGGACGGACAGATAATCGAATTTAGAAAGAAGTCTGGCAACAAGCTCCTTATCAAAGTTCTCCGGCTTAAAGGACGTATGGGCCAAACTGGGCGCATAGGCTACGCGACGCTTGTTTCCCGCAAAAGATAGAAAATATGGCTCGACCACTCCGACAGTACAATCGAGATTCCAAATCTGATCACTGCCACAGATAAAGCAATCAAACTTATCAACCATTTCAGATAAAGAAGTTTCGTTTTTCCAAGACACGGATTCAGAAGTCAAGTTGTAAAAACTATTTGCAAATCGTTTAAATGAAGCTTTTCTAGAAGAGAAGCGACTCAACCGGCATAGAACTCTCAATGTAGTTTTAGGATGACGCAGCTGCAGCAAACGATACTGCTCGTAATCTCGAGCTCGATAATCAATGATCCTCACCTCATGCCCCATGAGAGTCAAAACACTCTGAAGTGCATAAGCCTGCAGCGCAGAGCCAAAATTAAGCGCTCCGTGAAAAGTGATGGTTCCAATTAACATTCTCTATTTAGTCCTGTTCAGATAAAAGTGAAGGGCATCTGAAAAAGCAAGCCCAACATTACCGCCAGAGGCAAGAGCGGTAGCAGCCAATAGATACAAACGGTAGTTCGAGGTGCGAAGCGCAAGCTCAATATCGCCCCAACAATCCGGCAGCCGTGTCTTCATGGATTTAAACTCTTCAATTGAGCAAAAAGTCGAACAGCAGCATTCGAACAAAGCACGCCTCTGCTCATTGTCGAGGGCTACAGTCCTACCCAGCAAAAGAGGGCCGAATAATGGAAGAAGGTGATCATAATCAACTTCAGAATATGCAATATCGAGTTCAGAACGCCAGCCAATCAACTCATCAAGCACCCAAAAAGAATCAAGGCCTTTAACGCTTGTGGGAGTAGACTGCATGATGGAGCCAGGCCGAATACGGTAATTATATCCGTCCAAGTCGTAGCATTTTAGCTCCTTATACTTCGGCTCAATACAGATTGGTTGCACAAGGTCTTCATACCAAGCTCCAACCGGAAAACAAAGACCATCCCAAATGCAACGACGATAAAGTCGTCCCCAGGGAGCCATCCAAGATGCCCTATCCTTCTCCTGTTCACCCAACATGCCGCCATCAGACATGTATCTAAATGTTGAGGTAACATAATCAGCAGAAGTTCGATCTAGTCGACTTTTCATAGCGCATAGATAGCCCGGGGCAATCGTATCGTCAGAATCGAGGAACATAATATATTTGCCCTTGGATATCCGGAGACCGGCGTTGCGCGCAGCGGATAGCCCCGCATTAGCTTGATTAACGACTCGTACATTCGAAACTCGGTCATATAAATGAGCGATGGCCCCAGAATTATCAGTAGAACCATCATTAACGATGATGACCTCATAAGTCCCGTCGACGCTTTGGGATACAACCGAATCTAAGCAATCCTTTAGATACTTTTCAACGTTATAGACAGGAATAATAACTGAAATATCAAACGAAACCTCATCGTTCATAAAGACCGGCTGAAGCATATGCCTAGGCCGTGGTGAAGCCGAATCCAGCAATGCGCGATCACCGTTGTATGGCACCTCATTTGACAATGCAAAGGAACGGATTATTTGATATAGAGGTCCGGATAGCAAACAATTAATTATTTTTTTAATTAACGCTTTGACTTCAATCAAGAAATAGCTCCTTACAACTGGGAGAAACTAATCTAAATAAATTAGAGAAAAATAGTCATTTATCTGAATTGGTGCAAATAAGAGACAGCAGAAAAGGAAGAAGGAAATAATTCAATGGGTTACCAACAAGTAATACGACTTCAAAAAAGGCCATAAATAGGTAAGAAATCAGAGAGGCTTGGACGCAAGCCTGAAGATTCGACCCCTCGACTGATTTAAGGCAACCATAAGACAGGCAAAACACGGATCCCAATATCAATACGAACCCAATAACGCCTGTGGCAACTAGATAATAAACGTAGCTATTATCCAACCATAACGTGTTATAAGGAGTAAGACCCATTCCATAGGAGCTGTTGGAGACATAGCCAAGTCCAACCATTAAACGACCACTTCTAAATAACTCAGGCAACGCATGGTCCAACAAAGTTAATCGATTCGATTGAACAATGGCACTATCAAGTGACATCGAGCCAAGAACGCTCGAAATAGCGTACGCAATAGCCATCAAAAGCACCAACCGTGAAACACGGTAGGCGAGCCTAGAATACTTGCCACCGGTTTTAAGGCGTCCTGAACAATAGAACGCAATAAGCAGAGCTAAGCCAATCAATGAACTACGGGAAGCGCTGCAGAGCAACATCAGCAGGGCCACAGCCAATAATCCAAAATCTATGGAAATGATGAACCAACCTTGGCCGCGTCGTTCCTCACACACATTCATAAATATAAACATCATGAATAAAGCGACACACATTCCTCCGAGTGTATTTGGATGGCCAAACCCAAATACCGTACGAACTCGTTGGTCGGCACTAAAAAGAGATGACAGTCCACTTAAATTAACGTCACCAAAATGTGTAAACAGCTGGACAGTCAAAATAATGCCTAATAAATGAAAGCAAAGAGCGCAGAAACCCCGTTGGATATTTCTATCCCTGACATACCAGGCAGTAAAAACAACCACAAGAAAGAAGAGGACCATAGCTTGGCCTATACCTAAACTCCCAGGCATTCTTGGATTGGTAAAGACATAACAAAACAGCACAATGTGTGATGCAAGCAATACAAAAAAGCCAGAAAAAGCAGTAGGTCTATATATCCCTTTAGTTAGTTCCAAGAGCCAGAGTGTTCCGACAAATGCAAGGTAAACAGCCTGAATCAAAATAGTTAAAGCAGATGAATCAATAACCTGAGCAATAACAAGCACTCTAGTTGTATATACGGCCGCAAATAATAAATAGAACACCAATGTATCGATTTTTTTTGATGAAATGGCCCGTCCGTAACCCACTATTCCCCCCCCTTAAAAACAACCTTGCAAGTGCGTACCATCTAAAACGTAAAATCAAATAGCGAAGTAAATCTTTTATTGAGCACGGCCTGAAATCAGTTAATAATTCTTGAACCCCGGCTTTCTCAATCCAAGAATCAACCACTTTGAATGAATTGCCCTCTCGCACTGACAGAGCAGCATCGCAAGGGCGATCGCCGCGATTACGAAAGAAGCCCATCGCGCGAGCTGCGCGCGGCGTCTCGGCAGCAGAGAGTACAAGACGAGGCAACCAAAGCAGGCTCCGCCCAGCGAGTTGGGTTGGCCGAACCCGAACACAGAGCGCATCCTGTCCGACGAGCTCATAATGTTCATAACACCACACAGGTTCAAATCCCCAAGGTGCGTCAAGAGGCAAAACGCCAGCAATCCGCCGATTGTGTAAAACGAGAGCCGGACAAAGAGGTCGAATATTTCTCTGGTCCTGATGAAATAGGCGGTGAGACCTATCACCAAGACGAATAGAAGGGCCGACTGAGTCAAGGAGTACTCGGAAGGCATCATTGGGTTGGTCAGCACGAGGCAGAAGAGCACGGTATGTAAAGCCATTAGCGCGAAGCAGGCAAACCCGTCTCCTAAGCATCTTACCCTTCCCAAGATCAAATCGATGGCAAGAACAGCGCCGAGAAGCCCGATGTAGGCAAGCTGGACCAGAATGGTCGCTGCCGATGATTCTATTAACGTGCTGAGAACAAGCCCCCTAGACAAGAGCACTATGGGCCACAGGACGGAAAAACAGACCACGGACAGCCTGGCAGACGCAAGGCTCACGTAGCCCCCGCGCACGCGATCCCGCCGTACTCCGCCATATCCAGAGACTCCCCGCGCTGCGAGGCGTTGCTCATCGCTAGCCGCAATGACCATTTAGCACCCCCTTAAAAACAGCGCGGCAAGCGAGTATGCGCCCCTGCGAAGCATCGCCAGCCTGGCTCTATCCTTACAATCTCGCGCCACAGCCCCCCGTATGCTGTCGAGGCCTTCGATTGATTCGAGCACAGCCGAAATCTCGGTCGAAAGCACCCCGCGCCTCTTGAGCCGCCCGGCGTAGTTCGCCAAAATCCGAGCCATCGAAAGGCGCGCTTCATTCCTCTCAGCCTCGCCGAGACCGCACGCATCGCAAAAGCCCATCAGGGCCGCGTACATCTTCCCATAATCCTCGGCATCGGATGCGCTGGGGGGCCGCTCCGTCCTGCTGCCCTCGTTGGCCACATACACGTAGGCGGTTTGGGGAGAATATGCAGCCGTACGAGCCTTCTCGAGGAAGGCAAGGTTGAAGCAAAGGTCCTCCCCGAGACCTTGACCAAGGGGAAACAGAACTCCCTTGCTCAAGGCTTTCTTGTAAAGCCTTGACCAAGGGGAATTCGCCGTGCACGTTAGGGCGAGAGCTCTCGCACGCCCGATATCCGAGGGAGAGAGCTGCGGTTTCACGACCCTCTGAGAGCCATCGCTCTCTCGAACGTAATCAAACGTGATGTAGTCCTCGCCGCCCCGCTTAGCGTCGAACGCCATGCCGAGATAGCCTGGCGCAGCATAGTCGTCGGCGTCAACGAAAGCGATGTAGTCGCCGTTCGCGGCAGCAATGCCGAGATTCCTGGCAGAGCTCACGCCCCCGTTGCCCTGACGAATGCAACATGCAATGCCCGGGTGCAGGCGGCACCAGTTGTCGCAAACCTCCGCAGTGTTGTCCGTCGAGCCATCGTCGACGACTAATATCTCGTAGCGCCCAAGGAAGCGTACGTCCACGAGCGAGTCGAGTGCCCTAGGGAGGGAGACTGCCGCATTGTAGGCAGGTATAACGATACTGAGCTCCATGCAGCTCACCGCCGGTCCTTAAGGGCGGAGCCCACCTTGGCAGCGGCAAGGATAGCGGGGTAGCACCGGCTGCGGATCAACGTGAGGAACGCCCGAGCAGACCTCGGCAACTTCTCTATATCTATGCCTCCCGTGGCGTTCGTCTTCTCAATGCCCTCCTTCAAGTGTCTGCAGGATGAGACGAAACCGCGATTCGCCCTAGCTTCATGGAATATAGCCATGAAAAGCCAGTATGCCTTAAATGCGTTCAGCTGGTCGTCGAGCCACTCCTCCTTACTGCCGAGCCTCGACACGAGGTAGTCGATGAGAAGCCTGTTGTTCTCGAACCTCGTCGGGTCGTAGGCCGTGCTTATCGAGGACTCGTTGCCCTTGAAGTAGCAGTAGAGAGCGTCTTCTAGAACGACTAGAGACGTGGAGTGATAAAGCGCCTCGAAGACGTAGGCGTTGTCCTCGCCCATCCTAATGCGCTCGTCCTCGCAGTGATGCTTAAGCAGAATCTCACGTCTGTAGACCTTGTTGCAGGCCATCGGGTTGAAGATGCCCCGGCAGAAAGGCAGCCTTTTGTCCCAAATCATATACGGCAGAATCTCTCCGCGCAGGCGCGCACTATCGTAAAACCCGCTCGCAGCATAGCAGGGCACAGGTTCCTCGCGATCGGGATAGACCATAGTCGCATTGAAGATGACGGCATCTGGTTTGTAAGGCTCAATCGCCCGTGACCAAAGCGTCTCGAGGGCGTCCTCGACCATCCAGTCATCGGAATCTACCGGGACGATGTAATCTCCCGCTGCAATGGCGAGACCGGCATTGCGAGCGCTACAGAGACCGCCGTTCGGCTTGTGGACGACCTTGACCCGGGCGTCCGTCGATGCGTAGCTCTCACACAACGCGGGACTGCCATCGGAGGACCCGTCATCGACCAGCACCACCTCGAAATCGCTAAAGCCCTGGCCAAGAACGCTCTCCACGCAGCGTGGGAGCCACGGCTCGACGTTGTATACGGGTATCACAACGGAAAACACCGGCATCGCTAAAGAACACCACCAATCGCGAACGAGTCCCCACATGGGACGCTATACAAACAAATAGAAGCCAACAACAGCTCACTCCTCCCTGTGCCGCGCTCCGTCAGATGGAAGGCGAACAAGGGACAAAGCAAAGCCCCCAATCGCGTGAAGAACCCATGCGACCAGAACGGTTCCCGCGACCGAGAACGCGATGAATGGCCCCGACGAAAGCCCCCCCTGCAATTTCGGAAACGAGGGAGAATACCGTCCCGTGCACGAGGTAAACCTCGTAAGAGATCGACCCAAGGATGGCGTTCAACCTGCTTCCCAGCGAAAGCAGGGAGTCAACGACCAGCATGAGCATGACGAGCGCCATGCCGAGCAGAATCTTGAGCAGGTAGTCGCCGAAGAAAGGCACGCCCTTGCACTTGAGATAAAGGAACCCGATAAGGACAGAAGCCGCTGTTGTCAACGCGAGACTGGCAACAGGCCTGCAACGAAGGGCATCGCAAAGGTGATCCTTGTTCCGCGAGAGCAAGATGCCCCACGCAAACCCCCATATCTCCGTCGGCCAACGGTAAATCGGGCTCAAATCCCCAGCGACATAGCCAACGACGCTCAAAAGTGCCACGCAACCGACGGTAAGGAGGTCCTTGCGAGCTTTGTCGACAGGAAGGAACTTGTTGGTCGCCCAGAAGGCAAGGTAGCAGAGCAGCAGCCAGACGACCCAGTTATCGACCCTGAGCAGGGTGAGAATCGAATCCGGACTCCCGAAGGCATAGCTCTCCACAAGCTTCAGCACATTGACGAGCAGACACGGGACGAGAATCTTCGGAAGCCTCCTGATCCAGAAGCCGTCCAGCGCCCGGACCCCTCTCGACGCAAGGCCGAGCGAAAGCCCATAAGCCGAGGTCATGAAGAAGAAGGTGACCCCGATGTAGGCGAAGCTGCCCACCGCGTCTTGAATCGGGTTCTGATAAGCGACAGGAACATGCACAAGGATGATGACGAGGCACCAGAAGCCACGAAGGGCGTTGGATGTTTAGGGCAATCTGATTGTTGCTAGTGCGGCACCCATTCTTTTCATCTACGGAAACGAAAAATTTCAGAAAAGGCAAAGGCATGCCGACCAGCTAGGCCTACCGTTGCA
>NZ_JBQKDZ010000004.1:0-158238 GCF_052121575.1 Collinsella sp. LCP19S3_C9 | reverse complement strand
CTACCTGGTCGATAGACGGCAGGTGCAAGGCTGGCGACAGCCTCAGCCGAGCCGCACTAATCGCCCGAGCTCTTCCGGAACCGCACCTCGCGGCCCGCGGGACCCAGCGCTTGCGCGGTCCGGGCACGAGGATGCCCCCGAGTCACCTCCCCTATGCGCCATGCGGCCCCCAGGGCACGTGAGAGGGACACCGGACACCGAAGATACGGTGGGCGCCGCCCACCGGTCAGCGGCCAGAGCATGGGGGGCACGCCCGGTCCCGTTCCGAACCCGGAAGCTAAGCCCCATCGCGCCGAGAGTACTGCGGGGCCAGCCCGTGGGAGGCCAGGGCGCCGCTGACCGGTGGACGGCACCGAGCCGTCATCGAGAATCGAGAAGGGGGAGGCCTCGCGGCCTCCCCCTTTTTTGCGCTATATATAAGCTGTGCCTTGTGAACGGACTCTTCCTTTGACTCTCTTACTGTTTGGCTGTTTTTTGAACTGTCGCTTTGTATTTGCGCGATAATTACTCGCATTGACGTTAGGGAGAGCTTGATGTTTACCGTTTTCGTTTTGGGCAATATTGCTTCGGGTAAATCGACTGCCTGCCGCTTTCTGGAATCTCGCGGAGCCCTGCTTATCGATTTAGATGTTCTTGCCAAATCGCTGTACGTACCGGGGTCGGATATCGTCAATGCTCTTGCTGAAGAGTTTGGCTGGGATATTTTGGACGAGGATGGCGGTGTTCGACGTAACGTTCTCGCTTCTCGAGCTTTTGTTTCTCCCGATACGGTTGCAAGGCTCAATAGTATTGTTCACCCCGCTCTCATTGAGCAGCTTTCGCTGAGGATTCTCGATCCTGCTTGCTGTACGGTTTCGTCCCCCCGCTATCCCTTTGCGGCGGTCGAAGTATCTGCTCCGACTGGCTTTGAGGATGCCTTTGGCCTTGCGGATGAAATTATGGTTGTTAGCGCTCCTTTAGCGGTCCGTCGCGAACGCGCTATTCACCGTGGTATGGAGCCATCCGATTTTGATGCTCGCTGTGCTTGCCAACCCGATGAGTCTTCGCTTTGCAGTCTCGCCACGACCGTGATTGATAACGCAGCGGGCGACAGCTCGCTTTTTGAACAACTGGACGCGTGGCTTGCTCGCCATGGCCTTATGGATGCTATGGATAAGGAGACGACAGATGCCTAAGACGCGTTTCTTTACGTGGTATCGCCTTGTGCCGCTGGTTGTCGTTTTCGTCTTTGGCCTTATCTCGCTCGTTTACTCGTGTGCTCCCGCCGCTTTCTTTAAACCGTTCTATCCGATTGACTATGAGGCGTATGTAAAGCAGTCCAGTATTTCGCATAATCTCGATCCGTATCTGGTGTGTGCCGTCATCAAGTCGGAATCAAACTGGGATCCCGAGGCGGAATCAAATCAGGGCGCCCAAGGTCTCATGCAACTTATGCCCGAAACCGCTCAGGATATGATCGCTAAGGGCCTTGTCGACGGGGACGAGTATTCAGCCGATGACCTGAATGACCCCGCTTCGAATATCGAATTTGGGTGCGCGTACCTCTCATACCTGTTGACGTATTTCAATGGGTCGACGGATAGCGCTATTGCTGCTTACAATGCCGGAATGGGCAATGTCGATGGGTGGGCACAGCAAAACACATCGCTCCATAACGCGATTGCCTTTCCCGAGACGCAAGCCTATTTGATTCGTGTCAATAATGCCTGGGTTCGCTATAAGACCCTCTATCCCGACCGGTTCGTATAGGACTATGCCTGCCGCCTGCGTATACTGCAGATGTATGAGTTAGGAGTATCCATGGCGGATTTTGAAGTTGAGCGTGTTGGCGGAGAGCTCAAACGTTTTGGCGTTGAGGGCTCCGAGGTACCGTTTGAGGTCGTGTCTCCCTATGAGCCTGCAGGTTCACAGCCTAAGGCCATTGAGTCGCTTGTGCAGGGTGTGAGGGACGGAGACCGGTATCAGGTTTTGCTTGGCGTGACCGGCTCGGGCAAGACCTTTACCATGGCCAAGACCATCGAAGCTCTCGGTAAGCCAACGCTGGTCATGGCCCCCAACAAAACCCTCGCCGCCCAGCTTGCGAGCGAGCTCAAAGAATTCTTTCCCAACAACGCCGTGGTCTACTTCGTCTCGTACTACGACTACTATCAGCCCGAGGCATATGTGCCGCAAAGCGATACGTATATCGAGAAGGATGCTTCGATTAACGAAGAAGTTGAGATGCTTCGACATCAGGCGACCGCCTCGTTGCTTTCTCGACGCGATGTGATCGTCGTTGCTTCGGTGTCCTGTATCTATGGCATCGGCTCTCCTGAGGACTATGCGGGGCTGGCGCCGAATGTCGACAAGAAAGTACCGCTCGAGCGCGATGACTTTATCCATGCGCTCATCGACATTCAGTACGACCGGAACGACTATGACTTGGCGCGTGGCACCTTCCGCGTGCGTGGTGATGTTGTCGATGTGTATCCGCCCTATGCCGAGCATCCGTTGCGATTTGAGTTCTTTGGCGATGAGGTCGAGCTTATCGCCGAAATCGATGAGGTTACCGGTGAGATGCTTCGTGAGTATGAGGCTATTCCCGTGTGGCCGGCATCGCACTATGTGACCGAGAAGCCCAAGGTCAAGGCGGCCTTGAAGTCGATCAGCGAAGAGTGCGAGAAGCGCGTGGCGGAGCTCAAGGCGACCGACAAGTTGCTCGAGGCGCAACGTCTACAGCAACGGACCGATTATGACCTCGAGATGCTCGAGACGATGGGCTTTTGCAACGGCATCGAGAACTACTCGCGTCATCTGGACGGGCGTAAGCCGGGTGAACCACCGTTTACCCTAATCGATTACTTTCCCAAGGACATGCTCTGCATCATAGACGAGAGCCATGTGACGGTGCCGCAAATTCGTGGCATGCATGAAGGCGACCGTTCGCGTAAAGTGACCCTGGTGGAGCACGGCTTTCGCCTGCCCTCGGCGCTCGACAATCGTCCGCTTCGCTTCGATGAGTTTGAGGCGAGGATTCCACAGTTCATCTATGTTTCGGCAACGCCGGGCGACTACGAGCTGCGGGTGAGCCAAAACGACGTGGAGCAGATTATTCGTCCGACCGGCCTGCTCGATCCCAAGATCGACGTACGTCCCGTTCGCGGTCAGATTGACGATCTTGAGGACGAGATTCGCGAGCGCGTTGCCCGCAAGGAGCGCGTGCTGGTGACCACGTTGACCAAGCGCATGGCCGAGGACCTGACCGACCATCTACTTGATGCGGGCATTAAGGTCAATTACATGCACTCTGATACGGCGACAATGGACCGTGTCGAGATCCTGCGAACGCTGCGCGAGGGCAAGATCGATGTTCTCGTTGGCATCAACCTGCTTCGCGAGGGCTTGGATCTTCCCGAGGTCTCACTGGTGGCAATTCTCGATGCCGATAAGGAAGGCTTCTTGCGCAACCGCCGTTCGCTGATTCAGACGATTGGCCGTGCGGCCCGTAACGCCGATGGCGAAGTCATCATGTATGCAGACGTTGTGACCGATTCGATGAAAGCGGCCATCGAGGAGACGCGGCGCCGTCGCGAGATTCAGATGGCATATAACGACGAACATGGCATTGTGCCCAAGACAGTGCGCAAGGCCATCAACGACATCTCAAGTTTTATTGCCGAGGCCGAAAAAACTGTGGGCTCCAAGGGACGCTCGAAGGGCGACTCTCTTGGCCATGGCGCATTCTATACGCCCGATGAGTCGGGCGAGGGCGGTGTGCCGGAAACGGTGGCGCCCGAGCAGACCCTTGCGGAACAGTTGGAAGAACTACCGCATGACGAGCTTGTGCGGATCGTCGAAACCATGGAAGAGGATATGCGTAACGCTTCTGCCGCCATGGACTTTGAGGAGGCGGCGCGCCTGCGTGATGCTGTCGTTCAGATTCGGGCGATGCTCGAGGGTGCGTCTGAGGACGAGACGATCGAGCGCTTGCGTTCGCAGGCCCGCAAGGGTTCCACGTTCGCATCGGGTAGAAAACGCCAGGGTGCACGGTTTAAGAAATAGCGAACAGGCCCCGAGCTCCATAGGGAGCTCGGGGCCTGTGTCTTTTGCGCGCTGGAATTCGTTCGCTAGAGGTCTGCGATCAGGGCTTCGGCACAACGGATACCGTCGGTGGCCGCGCTCATGATGCCTCCGGCATATCCAGCTCCCTCACCACAAGGGTAGAGGCCCGGGGTCGACACGGCATGGCACGTTCGGTCTCGGGTGACAGTGACCGGTGAGCTCGAACGAGTCTCCACGCCGGTAAGAACGGCATCGGGGCGGTCGTAGCCCCGTAGCTTTTTTCCGAGTAGGGGAAGTCCCAGGCGGAGCGACTCGACGATATGCTGCGGCAGGGCTTCGTCAATTGCCGTCCAGGTCACACCGAGCGGATAGGTGGGCTTTACCTTTCCGGGCGCCTTGCTGGCGCGTCCTGCGAGGAAATCTCCGACGAGTTGTGCCGGTGCGTTCCAGTTGGAACCGCCCAGGCGATAGGCGGCCGCCTCGCAGGCGCGCTGGAGCTCGATGCCGGCGAGCGGGTCATCGTCGGGAAGGTCCTCGGGCGTGACGTTAACGAGCAAGGCGGCATTTGCGTTACGGCCGTCGCGGGCATTGAGGCTGGCGCCGTTGACGCACAGGTGGCCCTGCTCGGAAGAGGCGGCGACAACCTGCCCGCCGGGGCACATGCAAAACGAGAACACGCTGCGGCCGTTGGGAAGATGGGCGACGAGTTTGTAGGGGGCTGCACCGAGGGCAGGATGTCCCGCCGAGGCTCCATATTGGGCTCGGTCGATGTCGCGCTGCGGATGCTCGATGCGAACGCCCATGGCAAAGGTCTTTTGTGCGAGGGCCACGTTGTGGTCCTTAAGGAGTTCAAAAATATCGCGAGCAGAATGCCCGCAGGCGAGGATGAGGTGCTTTGTCTCAATTGACTCGTAAGCGGCGTCTTGGGATGATTGGACATCAATACCGGTGATGGCGCCAGACGCGTCGATGCGAATGTCGACGAGTTTTGTTCGATAACGGACGACACCTCCGAGTTGCTCGATGCGCTGGGATATAGCGGTAACAACCGTGGGAAGGATGTCGGAGCCAATGTGCGGCTTGGCATCCCACAGAATATCGCGGGGCGCACCCGCCTCGACGAAGGTTTCGAGGATGAGGCGATGGGCGGGATTTTTGGTTCCCGTATTGAGCTTGCCGTCCGAGAAGGTCCCCGCGCCGCCCAGACCAAACTGGATATTGCTCTCGGGGTCGAGGATACGCTCCTTTAGAAAGAGGTCGATCGAATGCGAGCGGCGAAATGCCGGGTCGCCGCGCTCGATGAGCAAGGGCTTAAGACCTGCTTTGGCGAGCGTAAGCGCAGCGAAAAGGCCGGCGCATCCGGCGCCGACGACGACAGGGCGCTCTTTGGGTGCGTCGGAGACGGGGGAGGGGAATGAAGGCTCATCGTCTTCTATCGCGCGTACGCGCGAGCGGTCACGCTCGGCAACGCTGTCGATCGCTTCTCGCTCGAGGTGGGGACTAGCCAGCTCAACACGAAAGCTCAGGATAAAATGGACGTCTCGTTTTTTGCGAGCGTCGATTGACTTGCGGTGGAGCTCGATGGACTTGATCTCGGAGTCCTTGCAACGCAGGACGCGCTTGGCGAATCGCTTGCCAACAATGAGGCAGGCATTTTCATCGCCGGCTTCATCGAGTGACGCGTTGACTTGGGTGAGTTCGATCATCGAGGTCTCCTTAGAGGCAAGAAAGAGGCCGTCCGGTATCCCAGACGGCCCGAATGCGTTTTTGATTATAGACTGTGCGGCTACAGGCTGCTTGCAGCGCGAATGCCCGAGATCCAGGCCCACGCAAGGTTAAAGCCTCCGCAATCGGCGTCGATGTCGAGCGCTTCGCCGCAGACGTAAAGCGGGGCGTCGACAACGCTGCACGCGTGTAGACTGGGTGTTGAGATGCTCTCGACAGATACGCCACCACGCGTGACCTGCGCCGAGCGCTCCTCGGCTGTTCCCTCGACGAGCAACTTAAAGTGCTTGAGGAACGAGACCAGGTGGACGACATCGTTGGAGCCTGGATGGCACTGCTCGAACGCTGTGCAGACGACGCGGGAGAGTTGCGGGGCGAGCATGCCGTCGAGCCAACGGGGATCGCGGGGCGAAAAGCCGCCGAGCAGCTTAACGCGCCGGTTAAGCATATCGAGCAACTCGTCTTTAGAGAGGTCGGGGAAAACGTCGAGCAGGATCGTATCGCCGCGCTGGATACGACGGGAGAGGTTGAAGACAGCGACGCCCGAGATACCGAAGGTTCGAAACAGTACTTCACCGTCTTCGTGCCAGAGCTCACTATGGTTACGGGTGAGCGTCAAGCGGGCGCGGACGCGCAGACCATCCAACGTCTTGAGTGCCGCCCGATCGCCAACGACCGTTGCCGATACGGGGCAGAGGATGGGGCGCAGCGAAGTGAGGGGGAGGCTAAACGTATCGGCGATACCGGTGGGGTTGCCACCCGTGGCGATAATTACGGCATGTGCCTCCAGGGCCTCGTTCTTGCGAGGGACATCGGCGAGTGCTTTCCGAAGCGAGCGGAGCTCCGATTTTCGGTCGTCGTGCTTTTTTGCCTTGAGTGCCCGCGCTGGACGGTTTATTTGGAGTGCCCAGCCTTCGGAAGCTTTGTGCGCCGAGGCAACGTTGGCTCCGCAGATTAAAGTGATACCCAGGCGGTCGCAAACGTTGAGAAGCGCGTCGCGCACCGATTCGGCGCGAAGCGAGCGCGGGTACAGCCGGCCTTCCTCGGAGGTTGTCATGATGCCCAGCGAGGAGAAGAAACCCATAAGCTCTTGTTCGGGCTGGGGGCCCATGACGGATTCGACGAATGCGGGGTGGTTATACCGCTGAGGATCAATCGATTCGTTGGAGAGGTTGCAGCGACCGTTGCCGGTCGCAAGCAGCTTAAGGCCGCACGCGACATCGCGCTCAACGATGCAGACGCTTTTACCCGCGCGTGCGGCCGTAATGGCGGCGGCGAGGCCTGAAGCCCCGCCGCCGATTACCAGGACGTCATAGAAGGCGCTCGTGTTCACTTAGGCCTCGTCGGTCTCGTGCGGGGCAATGGCCTCGACGGCAGAGACTGCCTGAGGCAACATGCCATCGGGCAGTGCGGTCTCGACCTCGCCCTTATCGCAGGCCTCGGCGAGTGCCGGATTAATGGGAAGCTGGCCCAAGATGTCGAGGTTATAGCGCTCTGCGACCTCGGGGAGCTTGCTCTTGCCAAAGACCTTGATCTTCTTGCCGCAGTCGGGGCACTCAATATAGCTCATGTTCTCGACAATGCCCAGAATGGGGACGTTCATCTTCTCGGCCATGTTAACCGCCTTGGCGACGATCATCGAGACCAGATCCTGCGGGCTCGTGACGATGACGATGCCGTCGACGGGCAGTGACTGGAAGACGGTGAGCGCGACGTCGCCTGTTCCCGGAGGCATGTCGACCAGCAGGTAGTCGATGGGGCCCCACGAGGTCTCGCTCCAGAACTGCCTAATGGCGCCTGCGATGACCGGACCGCGCCAAAGGACGGGGTCGGTCTCGTTTTGGAGCAGCAGGTTGGAGCTCATGACCTTGACGCCGTGCTCGGAGATTTCGGGCAGCATAAGGTTGCCAAGGGCATGGACGTGGCGTCCGCTCATACCGAACATCTTGGGGATAGAGGGACCGGTGATGTCGGCATCGAGGACGCCGACCTTGTGGCCGTGACGGGCAAGCTCGGTGGCGATGGCACCGGTGACAAACGACTTGCCGACACCGCCCTTGCCGGAAAGCACGGCGATGACGCGTTTGACCTCGGACAGCGTGTTCTCCTCAAATTGCGACGGCGACGTTTGTCCGCCGGCGGCCTGTGCGTGCTCGCAACCCATGTATGACTCCTTTGTATATGTTGGGGCCGGGGCCCCGTGATGTGACACGAGCGTCATTGTACCCTCGTTTGCGAGCGGGAGTCATTTGTGATGCATTTGGGCCGAGCGTGCTTGCAATACGATGGGCCCAAGCGAATGAGCGGGTTTACTGAACTTTGCTGGCGAACTCGAGGTATTGGATGCGCTGCAGCTTGTCGATCGTCGAGGCGTATGGGCTGTCTTCAGATTCCAAGTCGTAGCGCAGCCCGTCGGCACCAAGATAGCCGGCGACATTGATGGTGGGCACATCTGACCTTGTTGCAAGCAGAGCCTTTTGATAGTCGGTGAGCGGGGCGCCGATCTTATTAAGGGTAATGGCTGCAATCTCGTTTGCCCCGACGGTGTCGTAGACGTTGAGCTCGGTATTGCCGGCGATTTCATAGTTAGCCCAGACGAAATAGGTCGACTGATAGATACGGAAAGCGTGGCTTGCCGTATCTTCCTGAGGGTACAGCTCGTCGTTGAGAGTCGTTGCGGCGCTCGGCTGATGGTCGCCAAAAAAGACAAGAACAACCGGTCTGCCGATATTGCGGAGCTCGTTGATAAAGTACTCGAGGTCCCGGTCGGATGCGTTGATGCAGGTAAGATAGGTGTTGAGCGCGCTATTGGCGCCCTCGCTGGCTCCCTCGACCCAATAGTTTGTCAGCTCTTCGGCGGGAACGGTGCCATAGTCGTAGCCGCCGTGATTTTGCATCGTGACGTCAAAGATGAACTGCGGGGCTTCGTCGGTTCTAAGCAGGTCGAGTATCTTGTCGTAGGTGGCGTAGTCGCATACGCCGGCATGGTAACAGGGCGCACCTTCGAAATCGCCGATTGAAAGAAAGTCTCCAAAGCCCAGCTGCTGATAGATTTTATCTCGATGGTAGTTGACGGGGTTTTGCGGGTGCATAGCGGTAGCGGTATACCCAAGCTCCTTAAGGTCCTTTGCCAGGCTGTTGACGCCATTCATCTGATATAGCTGATAGGGGATTTTGCCTAATCCGACAAAGGCCGTTGTCGCTCCGGTCAAAAATTCGAATTCGGAGTTCGCCGTTCCGCCACCGGCGACCGAAGCGAGCATGGTGCCGCGAACAAGTGTGTCGGGAAGCGAGTTGTAGAATGCGGGGCCGGTGTACCCGGCCGCCTGGAGCTGCTCAAAGCACGAAAGGTCGCTAAAACTCTCGTTCATGACGGCAACAATCGTCGGCTTGATTTCATTGAACTGGGCAACGGCCGCCGCGCGCTGCTCGCTCGAGCCATACGTGCTGTCGTAGGTGGCGGCGAGCTCCTGCTCGATGCTCTGCGCCTCATCGGGCGTATAGTCTTCGGGCTTCTCAATGGGCAACTCGTTGACCATTTCGGTGAACGAAGTGATAAAACCCTGAGACGCATACGTGGTGATGGGCTGCCAACGGTCAAATCCAAAATTCAGCGCCTGCTCCAAGTCGATGCTGGAAAAGCCCGAGAGCCCCACAACGGTCACTAGCAGAAAAGCGCAGAGGTTAGCGGCGATTGCGGGGAAGACATGGGTGGGCGTACGGACCTTTCGCGGTCGGATAAGCGAAAGAAGCCCCAGGGAAATCTCTAGCAGGGCTAGAGAGGTTACGATTCCGGCGGTAAAGGTAAACTCGTATCCCTCGCTCACTTCCATTGCGGTGCCAAGGGCCAAGATATCGCTTGGCAGGATGGCCTCGCCTTTAAACGTTATGACGAAGTGCTCGGCAATGCCAAGGATGCAACAGACGACGGGCACGAGGACCATGACGCCTCCATGACGCTGTCCCAGCAAATAAAGGGAGAGCAGAACCGTCGCGAGCAGCCCGACGGAAAACCCGAATGAGTTGGCGGGAATGCGATAGAACGTTTCGTTGCAGGCAATTTCGAGTGAAACGAACGAGAGCGCTGAAACAGCGGCGATGACAAGGATGTCACGGCAAATACAGGCAACCGTTCCCGTCGCAAGATCGGTTTGGTCAATAAGTCCCGAAACCAAGGGCTCGACAAGAAGTATGACGGCGGCAGCACCGAGCGCCGAATAAGAAAGGACCCATAGGGAACTGTCCTCATTTACGAGCAATTGATTCGTAATCCATGCAGCTACCATGCCGAGCGGGATGAGGAGCGTCGCGCACCAAAAGACGCGGGCAATGGGCGGCTTTTCATTGTGTTTGATTGAAAAATACACGCGCACGACGACGGTGGCCACGATAAGGACGGCGATGAATATGGGCAGATTGGCCATGTCGCTCGAAGTGATTTCAAGGGGGATATCTTCGGTCATGGACGTTCCTCTGTTACAGCAAATTAAGTTCAGTTTTAGATTACTGTAACCTTTCCACGGCATTTCGAGAAACAAAGCGCCCGATACGCAAAGCTAAAGGTCTGCGAATCTTATATTACGAACATCTGTGCGCGTCGAGTGCGCTAAACTCATCGGCAGTATGATTCGATGCAATAGGAGGCAAGGAGCTTCCATGTCTGATTCTTCTATCGTTATTCGCGGCGCTCGTGAGCACAACCTCCGTGATATCGATGTTTCCATTCCGCGTGACCAACTCGTGGTCATTACCGGTCTTTCTGGCTCGGGCAAGAGCTCGCTGGCATTTGACACTATCTATGCCGAGGGCCAGCGTCGATACGTCGAGAGCCTTTCGAGCTATGCGCGCCAGTTCTTGGGCCAGATGGACAAACCCGACTTGGATTCAATCGACGGCCTTTCGCCGGCGGTGTCGATCGACCAAAAGACGACGTCTAAAAACCCTCGCTCGACGGTTGGCACCGTAACCGAGATTTATGACTATCTGCGCCTGCTGTTCGCCCGTGTGGGCACCCCGCACTGTCCCGAATGCGGCCGCGTCATTGAGCGCCAGACGACCGACCAGGTTGCCGACAAGGTCTTGGCGGCGGGGGAGGGTCGCCGCGCGTTTGTGCTGGCACCGGTGGTGCGCGGGCGAAAAGGCGAGTACACCAAACTGTTTGAGGACCTTCGCGCCGAGGGCTTTAGCCGCGTGCGTGTCGACGGTGAAGTGCGCTCGCTCGACGATCCAATCGATCTGGACAAGAAGTTCAAGCACGATATCGAGGTCGTGGTCGATCGCATCGTGATCCGTGAGAACTCTCTGGGCCGTATCGCCGAGTCCGTTGAGCAGGCGACCGCGCTGGCTCACGGCAATGTAAATGTGTACATGCTGCCCGATCGTGATGCTCCCGAGGGGACCGAGGGCGAGCTGCTGGAGTATTCGTTGGCCTTGGCGTGCCCGGAGCATGGACACTCCATTGACGATCTTCAGCCGCGTGATTTTTCGTTTAACGCTCCCTATGGCGCATGTCCTGAGTGCGACGGCCTGGGCTTTAAGAAAACCGTTGATGCCGAGGCGCTGATCGAGGACCCCTCGAAGTCCATTGCCGACGGAGTCTTTGGTAGCCTGTTTGGCAATTCGAACTACTACCCGCAGATTTTTGCTGCGGTCTGTAAACACTTTAAGGTAAGCGCCGATACGCCGTGGGAGGACTTGCCCCCTCGCGTGCGTCGTGCATTCTTGGATGGCCTGGGCGATACGAAGATCTCGGTTGACTACCAAAAGCTCGACGGACGTCGTAGCCAGTGGGATACCAAGTTTTCGGGCGTTCGCAACATCCTGTACGAACGCTATACCGAGACGACGAACGAGAACACCAAGGCGCGCTTGGAGAAGTACATTCGCGAGGAACCGTGCTCGAGCTGCCACGGCGCTCGTTTGCGCCCCGAGATGCTCGCCGTCACCGTGGGCGGCAAGTCCATTTACGAGGTTTGTTGCCTGTCGTGCCGTGAGTCGCTCGAGTTTTTTGAGGGCCTGGAGCTCACCGAGCGCCAACAGTTTATCGGCGGGCGCATCGTCAAGGAAATCCTGGAGCGCTTGCGTTTTCTGGTCGATGTTGGACTCGACTATCTGACGCTCGATCGTGCCTCGGCGACGCTTTCTGGTGGCGAGGCGCAGCGTATTCGCCTGGCAACACAGATCGGCGCCGGCCTCATGGGTGTCCTGTACATTTTGGACGAGCCATCGATCGGCCTTCATCAGCGCGATAACGAGCGCCTGATCAAGACCCTTGAGCGTCTGCGCGATATCGGCAATACCGTCATCGTCGTCGAACACGACGAGGACACGATCCGTGCCGCCGACTACGTGATCGACATGGGGCCCGGCGCCGGCGTCAACGGCGGACACGTAGTCGCGGCGGGAACGCCTGCCGATATCATGGCGTGTCCTGAGTCGATGACGGGCGCTTATCTGACCGGCAAACGAATGATCCGGGTGCCTGATGAACGGCGCAAGCCCGGTCGCGGCTGCCTTAAAATTACGGGCGCTCGAGCTAACAACCTCAAAAACGTTACTGCCAAGATCGAGTTTGGTACGCTTACGGTTGTTACCGGCGTGTCGGGATCGGGCAAGAGCTCCCTGGTTACCGACACCATTGCGCCTGCCCTTACGAATGCTATTCACCGTTCGACGCGCCCTGTGGGTCCGTATAAGAGAATCGAGGGCATCGAGTGTATCGATAAGGTTATCGATATCGACCAGTCGCCGATTGGCCGCACACCGCGTTCCAGCCCTGCTACCTATATTGGCCTGTGGGATGATCTTCGCGCGCTGTTTGCGAGTACGCCGGAGTCGAAGGCGCGCGGCTACTCGCCGGGCCGTTTCTCCTTTAATGTGAGTGGCGGGCGCTGTGAGGCGTGCAAGGGCGACGGACAGATCAAGATCGAGATGCACTTCCTTCCCGATATCTACGTTCCCTGCGAAGTTTGCGGCGGTAAACGCTACAACCGTGAGACACTCGAGGTCACCTACCGTGGCAAGACCATCTCGGACGTGCTCGACATGAGCGTCACCGAGGCGCTGGCCTTCTTTGGGAATATCCCGCAGATTAAGCGCAAGCTTCAGACTTTGTATGACGTTGGCTTGGGCTATGTGAGTTTGGGGCAGCCTGCCACGACGCTTTCGGGCGGCGAGGCGCAGCGTGTGAAACTCGCCAAGGAGCTTCATCGACGCCAGACGGGCAAGACGTTCTATATTTTGGACGAGCCGACGACCGGCCTTCATTTTGAGGACGTCCGCCAGCTGCTCGATGTGCTGCAGCGCTTGGTCGATGCGGGCAACACGGTGCTGGTGATTGAACACAACCTTGATGTCATCAAGGTTGCCGACCGCCTGATCGATATGGGTCCCGAGGGCGGCAATGGCGGCGGAACCGTCGTGGTCTCGGGTACGCCGGAGCAGGTCGCGGCATGTTCGCAGAGTTACACGGGCAAGTTCTTGGCACCGCTGCTCAAGCGCGACCGCGAGCGTCAGGCACAACTCGACGCCCAGTAAAGAGACGCCGTCGTACGAGAAGCGCCACCGATTCCTTTCGATTCGGTGGCGCTTCTGTGTGTCGAGATGACGTATGCGGCTAAATTGGACATATACTTAGGCGTTACGTTCGAATGCGAGGGAAGGGAGATGCCATGGCAAAGGCTGCAAAGACGCCGAAAACCAATGCGATGCGCGAGCTGGAAAACGCCGGCATCTCCTATATTCTCCATACGTATGAAGACGATGGCGATGAGTCGGTGGGTTTAGGCGTTGCAATTTTGGAACAACTTGGCGAGGAGCCTGGCCAGGGGTTTAAGACCTTGGTTTGCGTGACGCCGTCCAACGAACACGTTGTGTGCTGTATTCCCGTTGCCGACGAGCTTGACCTAAAGGCCGCCGCGCGCGCCGCTGGTGAAAAGTCGCTGACCATGATGCATGTCAAGGACTTGCTTGCCGCGACGGGGTATGTCCGGGGCGGCTGCAGTCCAGTCGGCATGAAAAAACGCTTTCGGACGCTGATCGATGAGACATGCGTCCTTTGGGATACCATTTTTATCTCAGGCGGTAAGCGTGGCTATCAACTTGAGCTTGCCCCCGACGACTTAGTTGCATTTTGCGGGGCGACGGTTGCCCCGATCACGAGAGAGGACTGAGCGATGCCGCAGGAAGAATCGAAGCGCGGAGCTCACTTTGCAAAGGGTTCGGCTTCTCAGACGCCCGCGCCTGAGGCTTCTTCGGTCGATGACCAGATTCGAAACGCTTGGTCCGTTGCTGCAGATCCAGGGGAGACGGCTGTGTATTTGCGTGCCGCCGGTGCCGGTACGGTGCCTCCCCGTACGATTCTCTCTTCGGCTCGTCCCGATGAGACGGCGGTGTTTTTGGCCGCGGCTCAATCCCGTGCCGGACGGATGCCTGACGCCGGGGCGTCTCGTGCGCCGCGTCCCGATGAGACGGCGGTGTTTTTGATGGCGGCTCAGGGAAAGGGCGCACTGCAGGGTGTCCCAGCCGATCGTCCCGCGAGGCCTGCAACCGACGGTGATGGCGAGCAGTTGCTTTTGGATGACGAGTGGTCACCGCTCGGCTCGACCGATCCGGTCGAGGGCGTTGCTGTTGAGGACGATGATTGGGATCTTTTGTCGTTTTCTGGTCGAACCGCTGCCGCCAGGGAAGTTGACACGGTGTTTGGTAATAATGCCGTAGCTAACGATGGCGCTTCGTTTGACAGCGATGTCACGCCTGTTGACGGAGCTTTTTCTGCCGATGATGCCGTTTTGGTCGACGACCCCTTCGCGATAATCGATGACCCTGATATCGAGGTTGATTCTCGACAACACACTGAAGTCAGCCCCCAATCACAGGACGACGTAGATGATATGGGTTCGTCGGACTACTCTACGGTTGGCCGTTCCGCCGGCCTCATGACTGCACTGACCATCGTGTCGCGCGTCACCGGGTTTATCCGTACTTGGGCTATGGCTGCCGCCATCGGCATGTCGCTGCTCTCGTCTTCCTATCAGGTCGCCAACAACCTGCCCAATATGCTCTATGAGCTCGTGATGGGCGGTATGTTGGTTACCGCCTTTTTGCCGGTGTACATGGGCGTGCGTCGTGAGCAGGGTCGCGACGCCTCAAACGAATACGTAGGTAATCTGCTCGGCATCCTGCTTTTGCTGCTGGGCGGCATTTCGGTGTTGGGCACCGTGTTTGCTCCGGGCTTTATCTGGACGCAGTCGTTCCTTTCGGGCGATGGCGGAAGCATGGATACCGCTGCATTCATGTTCCGTTTCTTTGCCATTCAGATTTTGTTCTACGGCTTGGGCTCGGTGTTCTCGGGCGTTCTTAACGCGCATCGTGACTACTTTTGGTCGACGTTCGCCCCGGTA
This sequence comes from Collinsella sp. LCP19S3_C9, assembly GCF_052121575.1. Taxonomy (NCBI): domain Bacteria; kingdom Bacillati; phylum Actinomycetota; class Coriobacteriia; order Coriobacteriales; family Coriobacteriaceae; genus Collinsella; species Collinsella sp. LCP19S3_C9. The sequence continues at coordinate 143,071 of NZ_JBQKDZ010000004.1, read as the reverse complement.
CTCAACAATGTGATTGTCATTGCGAGTTTTATGGGCTTCGCTCCCGTATCTGCCTGCTTTGGTGAGCAGACGGGCGTCGTTTTGATTTCGCTCGGCACGACGCTTGGCGTTTTTGTCCAGATGGCGTGCCAGATTCCCGCACTCGGTAAGCATGGTGTCCGGCCTCATATTCATATCGACTTTAAGGATCCTGCACTGCGACAGACGCTCGCGCTCGGCGTCCCGACGTTGCTCGCTACGGTATGCATGTTCGTGTCGACTTCCATTACCAACGCAGCCGCGCTGGTGGTGCAGCCCGAGACCGGTCCTTCTGTAATTGCCTATGCGCGCCTTTGGTACACACTGCCTTATGCCTTGATAGCCGCCTCGCTCTCGACGGCGCTTTATACCGAGCTTTCGCACGATGCCCAGGAAAAGGATTATGACAGCGTGCGCGTTGGTATCTCGCGCGGCGTGGCCCAGATGCTCTTCTTCCTGATTCCTTTCGCGCTATATCTCATGGTGTTTGCCCGTCCGCTCAACATGATTTATTGCGCCGGCAAGTTCGACGAGTCGGGTGTGGCGCTTGTGTCTGAGTTTCTGGTTTATCTGGCGCTCTCCCTGCCGCTCTACGGCGTGGTCGTGTTGATGCAGAAGAGCTTCTCGGCGTTGCTCGACATGAAGCCCTATAGTCGCTATTGCCTATACTCTGCCATCGGTCAGGCTGGTTCGGTTCTGCTGTTTGGTGTGGTGCTGGGCTATGGCATGCCTGCGATTGCGATGTCGTATGTTGTCGACTATGTGATTCTGGTCGGCTGTTCGCTGTGGTGGCTGCGTCGTCGTCTGCAGGGTCTTCAGGTTAAATCTATTCTGCACGGCTGCTTCTATGGCCTTTTGCTCGGCGGCCTGGGTGCCGCAGCGGGTGCCGGCGTTTTGTGGGCGCTCGAGAGTTTTGTCGGAGCGCTTGGCGGATCGATTCTTATTACCTTGGGCTATGTTTGCATCGCGGGCATGGTTTCACTTGCCGTGACTTTTGGCCTTGCCGTCCTTCTAAAGATGCCTGAGGTCTCCGCGCTTCTTCGCCGCAGGTAGGCAGTCGTGGCAGGTCATGACAACATTCCAACGCTTGCCGAACAGGTTTCGCGTGTGCCCATGCAGCCTGGCTGCTACCTTTGGAAAGATGCCAAGGGCGATGTCATTTACGTTGGCAAGGCTAAAAATCTGCGCTCGCGCATGCGTCAATATGTGACGCTGCAGGACGAGCGCCAAAAGATTCCACTGATGATGCAGCTGGTTGCGAGCTTTGACTATATCGTTGTCGAGAACGAGCACGAGGCGCTGGTGCTCGAGCGCAACCTGATCGGTCAATACCATCCGTACTTTAATGTCGACCTTAAGGACGATAAGAGCTATCCCTTTATCGCTATCACCAAGAGCGATCTGTTCCCAGCTATTAAATATACTCGTGAGCGTCATAAGCCGGGAACGCGTTATTTTGGTCCCTACACCGACAGCCGCGCGGCGCGCGAGACCATTGATACGCTGCGCAAGGTAATCCCGATCTGCTCGGCTTCTTGTGCGGAATGGCGTCGATGCCGCCGTATCGTCGAGTCCCACAAGGGCGAAGAAGATATCGTCAATATGATTTGCGCTCAAAACGGGCGTCCCTGCTTTGACTTCCATGTTGGCCGCGGCCCGGGGGCATGCGTCGGTGCGATCTCTCCAGCCGACTATGCTAAAAACGTTAAACGCGTCGAGCGATTTTTGTCGGGCCATCGTAAAGATGTCGTTGATGAGCTTACATCCGAGATGACGGACGCCGCCGAAGCGCTCGATTTTGAGCGGGCGGCGCGCGTCAAGCGTCGCTTGGAAGTTATTAGGGGCCTGGACGACCGACAGCAGGTCGTTTTTCCGTCGAGTGTCGATCTCGATGTGATTGGTTTCTATCGAGAAGAGACCATTTCGGCCGCCTGCGTGTTTGTTGTGCGCGAGGGGCGAACGGTTCGAACCTGTGAGTTCATTCTCGATAAGGGCCTGGATGTCGATGAAGAGGAGCTTCAGTCGGGCTTTCTCAAGCGCTATTACGACGAGACGGCTGATATTCCAGCCGAGGTGAACCTTTCCGTCGAGCTTGAGGATGCGGAGGCGCTAGGGGAATGGCTTTCGGACAAGCGCGAGCGTTCCTGTCATCTCCATAGGCCTCAGCGCGGCGAAAAACACCGGTTGCTCGATATGGCATCTAAAAATGCGCGTCATGCCCTCATGCGTTATATGATGCGCACGGGATACGCCGACGATCGCACCAATCGAGCGCTCCTGGAGCTTGAGAGCGCCTTGGCGCTACCTGCGCCGCCAATGCGAATCGAGTGCTTCGATATCTCTACGCTTCATGGCACCTTTACGGTCGCCTCGATGGTGGTGTTTACCAACGGCCACGCCGACAAGAGCCAGTACCGCCGCTTTAAAATCCAGGCCGAATTGGACGAGGCGAACGACTTCGTTTCGATGTCCGAGGTTTTGGGGCGTCGCTATGCTCCCGAGCGGATGACCGACGAACGTTTTGGCTCGCGCCCCGATTTGCTCGTTGTCGACGGCGGCAAGCCGCAATTGACGGCTGCAATTAAGCAACTTGAGGCCCTTGGGCTCGATATACCAGTTTGTGGTTTGGCAAAGGCCGATGAGGAGGTTTTCGTGCCTTGGGACGAGACTCCTGTCGTACTTCCGACCGGGTCTGCGTCGCTCTATCTCATCAAGCAGGTGCGCGACGAATCGCACCGTTTTGCCATCACGTTCCATCGCGAATTGCGCGATAAAGCCATGACGGTTTCGGTACTCGATGACGTTCCAGGCGTGGGACCCACTAGAAAACGTGCAATTATGCGCCATTTTGGCTCGATGAAGCGGTTGCGCGCGGCGAGCGAGCAAGAGATCGCGGAAGTTCGCGGCATACCTGCCGATGTTGCCAAGGCGGTCCACGAGGCGCTCGTTGCATGGAATGCCGAGCGTGCCGAGGCCGCGGCTGGCCATTCCGATAGCTAAACACGAGCCTAAACAACTGATATACATGATTGCGCGATTTTCAACCATTTATTTCGCCATGATTGCCTGCTGGTTTCGGGTTTTATTAACGCTAAAACGTTTGACTAACCCAAGTGAAAACCCTGCTATCCTGCGGGTTGACGAAGACTGATATCTCACCTCGCCGATACATACTGTCTGCTGTATCGTTTGTCAACGAATTCGGTGAACGGTAGTAAATACCGTTCAAGCGTATGTATGTATCGGTCGCCGAGCGCGGCACCTCAGTTGGGTTTGTCGGTAGGTAAGGTATATATCGTCCGCAAGTTGCGCGGGGGCAAGTTTAGGTGCTCCCGGGTAAGATTCTCTATTGATAGGAGAAGACATGGCCATCATCAATAAGGGTATGTCCAGGCGTTCGTTCCTTGGCCTCACCGGCAGCGTCGCTGCTGTCGCCGGCTTTGGTCTCACTGGCTGCGGTGGCAGCTCTAGCGACGAGGGTTCCGCTCCCGCCGATTCCGCCAACCGTGGCGGCGGCGTGATCACCGCCGGTTCCGCTTACGCTCCGTCCAGCTTCGACCCCGCCAGCACCGGCTCCGCCGTGGGCCTGGGCGCTAACTGGCACGTCGTCGAGGGCCTCTACGGCATCGATTACCACGACTACAGCACTTTCAACGAGCTCGCCACCGATGATCCCAAGTCCGTGGACGACACCACCTTCGAGGTTACCATCCGCAAGGGCGCCAAATTCTCCGATGGCACCGAGGTTACCGCTGACGACGTCGTCGCCTCCTACACCGCTTGCGCCGCTTCTGCCACCTACGCTCCGTTCTTCCAGCCTTTCGAGTCCATCGAGGCCAAGGATGCCAGCACCGTGACGGTCAAGACCAAGGTCCCCAACTTCTCCCTGCTCAAGGATCGTCTGGCCATCATTCGCGTTACTCCTGCCGCCCAGAGCGAGGAGGATCGCGCCAAGCAGCCGATCGGCTCCGGCCCTTGGATGTACGATTCTATCTCCGATACCGAGATCACCCTGGTTCCCAACCCCGAGTACAACGGTGAGTATGCTGCCGAGGATAAGAAGATCCAGTACAGCATCCTGACCGACCCCACCGCTCGCGTCACCGCTCAGCAGGAAGGCTCCACGCTCGTCATGGAGCTCGTTACCGCTGACGCCGTCGACCAGCTCGAGGGCGCCGGCTGCAAGATCGACAACGTCCAGGGCTTCGGCACCCGCTTCATCATGTTCAACGTCGCCAAGGAGCCTTGGAACGACGTCAAGGTCCGTCAGGCTGTCATGTATGCGCTCGACACCGAGAAGATGATCAGCAACACCTTCGCCGGCCTTGCTACCGCTGCCAGCTGCTACCTGCCCAAGAGCTTCACCAACTATCATGAGGCCTCCACGGTGTACAAGACCGACGCCAAGAAGGCCAAGAAGCTTATCGAGGAGTCCGGTATCACCCCGGGCGCCATTACCCTGCGCACCACCGATAACGAGCAGATCAAGGGTATGGCTGCCCAGGTCAAGAACGACCTCGACGCTCTCGGCTTCGATGTGACCATCCAGACCGATACCTCGCCGGCCACCTATGCTGCCATCGACGGCGGCGAGGCCTACGATATCCTCCTTGCCCCTGGCGATCCTTCCTGCTTCGGCGCAGACCCCGACCTGCTGCTCAACTGGTGGTACGGCGACAACGTCTGGATGCAGACCCGTTGCCCGTGGAAGGAGTCCGCTGAGTGGCAGAAGCTCCACGGCCTTATGGACGAGGCTCTTGCCGCCGAGGGCGACGAGCAGCAGAAGAAGTGGAACGAGTGCTTCGACATCATCGCCGACAACGCCGTTCTGTACCCCGTTGTCCACGTTAAGACCGTCTCCGCTTCCTGGAACGACCCGTCCACTGCGCCCAACGGCGAGGCCCTCGATGGCTTCAAGGGCATCGGCACGACGAGCATGTCCTTTAAGGGTGTCGCGACCGTCAAGGCGTAAGACTCGCTTGAGTCTATATGCAGGATGTCGGCCGTTGGGACCGTATCCTCATAGTTGAAACAAAGACCCGGGCGGCAACGATGTCGCTCGGGTCTTGTAATGAGTGTCCGTACTCATATACCAGTTGGTCCTACCGACAAAAGAAAGGGGAGAGAACGTGAACAACTTTCTACGTTTGATTGGAAGGCGTCTCGTGGCGCTGCCGATCATGGCATTGGGCGTCACCGTCCTGGTGTTCTTCCTTATGTCGTTCTCCAAGACCGACCCCGCCTACACGGCGTTGGGTGACGGTGCCTCGCCCGAGGCGGTTGCCGAGTACCATGAGAAGTATGGTCTGGACGACCCCTGGCCCGTGCGCTACGTGCGCTATATGGGCAATTTGATCCATGGCGACATGGGCACCTATGGTGCTGCTCGCAACTCCGTTGCCAAGCGCATCTCCACGGCCCTACCCGTCACGATGCAGCTGACCTTCATCGGTCTTGCCATCGGTGCGGTCGTATCGTTTTTGCTCGGCGTCATCGCGGCACTGTATCGCGATAAATGGCCGGACCAAGTGATCCGCGTCTTTTCCATCGCCGGCTTGGCAACCCCGTCGTTCTGGCTTGCCGTTCTGTTGATCCTTCTGTTCTCCTCCTACCTTAAGGTACTCCCGGCATCGGGTGCCCTGCCGCACTTCACCACGAATCCGGCTGGCTATCTGGGACGCATGATCATGCCCGCCATCGCCTTGGCATTTCCGCTGACGGGTCAGATGACTCGTATCGTGCGTACCGCCATGGTCGAGGAGCTCGACAAGGACTATGTCCGTATGGCTCGCGGCGCCGGCGTTCCCGAGAAGGTCGTCGTCGGCATCAACGTTCTTCGCAACGCGCTGATCACCCCGGTCACCACCCTCGGTCTTAAGATTGGCTATCTCATGGGCGGCGCCGTCGTCATCGAGGTCATCTTCAACCTCCCCGGCATGGGTACTGCGATCCTGCAGGGCGTTCAGGGCAACGAGGCGAACCTGGTTCAGGGCGTCGTCATCGTCGTTGCTCTTGCCTTCATCATCATCAACATCGTGGTTGACATGCTCTACCTGCTCATCAACCCGCGCATCAGGACGGTGTAGATTATGGTAAAGATTCGAGAGAAGCAAACCGAGCAGCTCGAGAAGGCTGCCTCCAAGGGGCTCAAGCTCGGTGGCTGGAAGAAGATGACGCTGTCTTCTAAGATTGCCGCCATCGTGCTGGTGCTGGTCGCCCTGACTGCGATTCTTGCCCCCGTTCTTGCCCCCTATAGCCCGGTCGAGATCTTTACGGCTCGCCAGGCTCCCGGCAACGGGTTTATCTTCGGAACCGACGACAAGGGCCGTGACATCCTTTCGCGTATGCTCTACGGTGGCCGTTACTCGCTGATCATCGGCTTTGGTGCTACCGCTATGGCTCTGGTCTGTGGCTCCGTTGTCGGTGCTCTTGCTGCGGTTTCGCGCAAGGCCGTCTCCGAGACGATTATGCGCATCCTGGACATCATCATGTCTGTCCCGGGTATCGCCCTCGCAGCCGTCTTCGTTTCCATCCTGGGCAACTCCGTGCCGTCGATTATCTTTGCGATCGGCTTTATGTACACCCCGCAGATCGCCCGTATCGTGCGTGCCAACATCGTATCCGAGTACGGTGAGGACTATGTCCGCGCGGTCATCGTCTCCGGCGCCAAGGCTCCGTGGATTCTGATCAAGCACGTTCTTCGTAACTGCATTGCCCCGATCATGGTCTTCACCGTCACCCTGGTCGCCGACGCCATCATCTTCGAGGCTTCGCTGACCTTTATCGGCGCTGGCATCCAGGAGCCCACTGCTACGTGGGGCAACATCCTCGCCGACGCCCGCGGTGGCGTGCTCGCCGGTCGTTGGTGGCAGGCGCTGTTCCCGGGTCTGGCCATCATGATCACCTGCCTGGCGCTCAACATCCTCTCCGAGGGCATTACCGACGCTATGGCCGCTGCTCCTTCCGCCGCTCTGGATCCGACCGATTCCTCCAAGCGCCGCGAGGCCGACCTGCTGGTCTCCGACCCCGTTCGCGCCTACAAGGAGCAGGCCCAGTCCCTGTCCGCCCGTCTTGGCGCCCTGCGCGATGTCGAGCTCAAGCGTAACGACCGCCATGTGCCCGATGAGTCCGTTGAGCCGATTCTTTCGGTCCGTGATTTCTGCATCCAGTTTGAGCACCACGGTGATATCAACGTCGTCGACCATGTCAACTTTGACGTCCGTCCCGGCCAGACCATGGGCCTGGTAGGCGAGTCCGGCTGCGGTAAGTCCATCACCACGCTGGCCATCATGGGCCTGACCGATGAGGACGAGCATCTTTCCGGCGAGGTCCTCTGGGAGGGTCGTGACCTGCTCAAGATGAGCAAGAAGGAGTGGTTCGGCCTGCGCGGTACCGATATCGCCATGGTCTATCAGGACGCCCTGTCTTCGCTCAACCCCTCTATGCTCATCTCCGCCCAGATGAAGCAGCTCACCAAGCGCGGCGGCACCCGCAGCGCCGAGGAGCTCCTGGAGCTCGTCGGCCTCGATCCCAAGCGCACGCTCGAGAGCTATCCGCACGAGCTTTCCGGTGGACAGCGTCAGCGCGTTCTGATCGCTATGGCCCTTACCCGCGACCCCAAGCTGGTCATCTGCGACGAGCCCACGACCGCTCTGGACGTTACCGTCCAAAAGCAGGTCATTAAGCTGCTCAACGATCTTCAGGCCAAGCTCGGCTTTGCCATGATCTTCGTCTCGCATGACCTGGCGTTGGTCGCCGAGGTCGCCCATAACATCACGGTTATGTACGCCGGTCAGGTTATCGAGCAGGCGCCCACCAAGGAGCTGCTCACCAACCCGATTCACGAGTACACCCGCGGTCTTCTGGGTTCCGTTCTGTCCATCGAGAGCGGTTCGGGCCGCCTGCACCAGGTGCCCGGCGCCGTCCCCAGCCCGCGCGATTTCCCCAAGGGCGATCGCTTCGCGCCCCGCTCAAGCCATCCGCACATCGGCCTGGACACCCGTCCGGTCTTCAAGCGCGTGCCCGGCACCGAGCACTTCTATTCCGAGCTCCCCGATGAGGTGCTCAAGGCAAATGGTTTGACCCCTCATGCGGAGGTGATGTAGATGAGCGAGACTGCGGTCAACGGCGTCGAGCCGATTATCTTCCTTGACGATGTCCACGTCACCTTTAGGACCCGTACCGGTTCGATACTGCACCCCAATCTGGTTCATGCCGTCCAAGGCGTGACCATTAAGCTCATGCCCGGTCAGACGATCGGCATCGTCGGCGAGTCCGGTTGCGGCAAGTCCACCACTGCTAATGTCATGTGCGGCCTGCAGGCCCCCACGAGTGGCAAGGTCTACTTTAAGGGCAAGGACGTCACCAAGCGTACTGCCGAGGATCGTCGTCACATGGGCCGCGTCATCTCGGTCGTGTTCCAGAACCCCGCGACGGCACTCAACCCTCGCATGGTCGTTCGTGAGCAGCTGCTCGACCCCATGCGCGTCCACAACCTGGGTACCGAGGCCGAGCAGGAGAAGCGCGTTAAGGAACTCCTGGAGCTCACCGGTCTGCCCAGCTCTGCCGCCGAGGTTCTTCCCGGCCAGCTTTCGGGCGGTCAGCGCCAGCGCGTGGCAATTGCCCGTGCCCTGTCGTTGAACCCTGACGCCATCATCGCCGACGAGCCCACCTCGGCTCTGGACGTTTCGGTCCGCGCGCAGATCCTCAACCTGTTGACCGATCTTAAGAAGGAGCTCGGCCTGGCTATGGTGTTCATTAGCCATGACATCCAGACGGTCCGCTACATCTCTGACGACATCATCGTCATGAACGGCGGCAAGATCGTCGAGCAGGGCGAGGCCAAGCAGGTCTTCCAGAACCCGCAGGACCCCTACACCAAGATGCTGCTCGGTGCTGCGCCGTCGCTGCTGCACCCCAAGCTTGGCGAGTAGGTTCGCTTTCCCTCCTGTGCGCCCGGCTCCCTTGCCGGGCGCACCCTCGTTGCGATTTCGAAAGGTTGGGTTCACGAGCCATGCCAAGCGCTCAGGAGCTACAACAGCAATTTGGTGGTTATCGGGGCGCCATGCCTCGTCCATCAGATTTCGATCTCTTTTGGAACGACCGCATGGCCGAGGCTGACGCCGTCGAGATCGACTATTCGGTCGAGGCGGCATCGATTGCCGATGCTGCGACCTGCCAGTTTTTTGACCTCTGGTATACGGGCATGTGTGGCGCCCGCCTGCATGCCAAGTATCTCAAGCCGGTTTCGGACGAGTCCGTGCCGCTGGTGCTACAGTTCCACGGCTATCCGGGCGCAAGCCGCAGCTGGTTCGAGCAGGCATCGTTTGCGGGTATGGGCATGGCACTTGTCGCCCTCGACTGCCCCGGTCAGGGTGGCCCCTCCGAGGATATTGGTGGATTTGAAGGCACAACGGTTGCCGGGCATATCGTTGCCGGTATCGACGGCGACCCGGCCAATCTCTACTACGTACGCTTGCATCAGGATATCCGCATTCTGTGCCGCATTGTTCGCGAGCTCGAGGGCATCGATCTTGCCCGCGTTTTTGTGAACGGTGCGTCGCAGGGCGGTGGCTTGGGCATTGCGACCTGCGCGCTTAACAGCGAGCTTATCAATCGTGCCGCCATCCTCTATCCTTTCCTGTCGGATTTCCGCCTGGTCTGGGATTTGGATGCCGACGATATTGCCTACGAGGGCCTGCGCTATTGGTCTCGCTGGTTTGACGAGGACTCGACTCGTATTGACGAGGCCTATGCCAAGCTGGCGTATTTCGATTCCAAGAACTTTGCCCCCATGGTCAAATGCCCCGTGCTGTTTGGCACGGGAACGGCCGATATCGTCTGTCCGCCGGCGACGCAGTTTGCGGTCTACAACAACCTGACCTGCGAGAAGCGCCATGAGTTCTTTGAGGGCTTTGGCCACGAGGAGATTCAGGATTTTGACGATCTGATCATTCCGTTTTTCTGCAAGGAAGGGGAGGCTCATGTCTAAGTGCGAGAGCAATGTCAATGAGCTGATTGACCCCGAGCTTGCGGGGATCTCTGGGACGGTTTCGTCAAGGCTCTCCGATTTCCGTGATTGGCGCGGCGATGCCTTGGCGGATGTTTCCGAGTTGGAGGCAGCCGCTTCGGACCTTGAGGTTTGCGGACTGACTGTCACGGCGATTGATTTCGCCAATCCGTGCGCGTGCTACTCCGAGGTTTCCTTTGAACTTGCCGGGGAAGTCGTACACGGCCGTTTGATTGAGCCCTCAGGTTGCGCTCGGGCATCCGAGCTTGTGCCGCTATGCCTGATGTTTCACGACATCGACCGACCCGTACGTGGATGGCATCACATGACGAGGTTTGCCGCCATGGGATATGCCGTGCTTGCGCTGGACGACGATGTGATTGGGCTCAGCGAGCTGAAGCAGGGGGTTACCTCGCCCGTTTTTGTTGAACGCGTCCGCTGGGGCTGTGCAATGGCAAAGGTCGCGCGCAATCTTGACGGCATGGACCCCGACCGCATCTTTGCATGGGGCGAGGGCCTTGGCGGTGGAGTCGCGTTGGCGGTTTCTGCTCTGGACGAGCGGGGCCTTGCCTGCACGGCGGTTGCCAATCCGCTTCCCGGCGGCCTCGAAGCGCTGTCGTCTCGGGTGCGCGGATCGGTACTCATGGGTACATCGCTCATGGATGCCGTGAGCGATCCCAAGGGCCAGTTTGCCGTATTCAACGGTCTTGAGTGTGACCGGAGGCATATTATCTATGCCAAATATGCTCACGAACGCATCAATGCGTTCGAAAACGAAGTCGTCGACTTCTTTAACCAAGCGTTCTACCTGTGTTCTTTGGCCTAGACGGCCTGGACACTGCCAACAAGAGTGGGCGGCATAGGGCCACCCGCCAGACAACTAAGGAGATTCTTGTGGCAACTCAGAAATTCACCGGCGTTATTCCTCCCGTCGTTGTTCCCGATACCGAAGATCACCAGCTCGACGTTGCCTCCTTTGAGCGCAGCATCAACCGCATGATCGACGCCGGCGTCGATGGCCTGTTCTTCCTGGGCTCTTCGGGTGAGGTCGTTTTCTCCACTGACGAGCGTCGTCGACAGATCATCGCCGAGGCCGTTCGAATCGTCGACCACCGCGTTCCTGTTCTGGTCGGCATCATCGATACCGAGACCGAGCGCATGATTGAGCACGGTAAGGTTGCTCAGGAGCTGGGCGCCGATGCGCTCGTCGCCACCTGCCCGTTCTATGCCCTGCAGGGCATGACCGAGGTCGAGGAGCATTTCCGCATCCTGCACGAGGAGCTCGACCTGCCCATCTTTGCCTATGACATTCCCGTGTGCGTTCACACCAAGCTCCCCTGGAAGCTCCTTGCAAAGCTCGGCGCCGAGGGCGTCCTTGCTGGCGTCAAGGATTCCTCGGGTGACGACGTCTCGTTCCGCTACCTCGTTCAGGAGAACGAGAAGAACGGCCATCCGATGAGCATCCTCACCGGCCATGAGGTCGTCGTCGACGGTGCCTACCTTGGTGGCGCCGACGGCTCTGTCCCGGGTCTCGCCAACGTTGAGCCCGAGGGCTACGTGCGTCAGTGGAAGGCCGCTCAGGCTGGTGACTGGGCTACCGTCAAAGCCGAACAGGATCGTCTCAATGAGATTTCGCACATCTGGGACGTCACCTCGGGCGTCCAGGGCTATGCCGGTGGCGTTGGCGCCTTCAAGACCGCTATGAACCTCATGGGCATTTTCGACAGCCCGACCATGCCGCGCCCGGTGAAGGCCATGACCGGCGAGAACGTCGAGGCGATTAGGAAGGTCCTCCAGGACAACGGTCTCCTGTAAAGCTTTCCCGGGCACCCGATCTTGGGGCTCAAGCGATCGAGCGTGACCCATTAGGTCAATGCCCGACCGCTTTCACCCCAACCCCGGGCACTCGGGAAGCCTTTAGCAAGCTGCGGCGATAACACCGCCTTTATTTCCTGTAGTTGTTTTTATCTCCTAAGGAGAGCGACATGGAGAACAAGTACATCTGCTCCGTTGATATCGGTGGCACCAAGATTGCGACCGCCATTATGGAATATCCGGCTGATGGCGGCGTGCCCCATCCCGTATTTGAGGCTGAGGTTCCCACCGAGGCCCAAGAGGGCGGTGAGGCCGTCTTCCAGCGTATCGAGGCGTCCATCAAGGCCGCTCTCGAGGCGAATCCAGATGTCGAGGTCCTTGGCGTCGGTATCGGTGCCGCTGGCGTCGTCGATCCCAAGACGGGCGCCATCGCGTATGCCAACGAGATCATGCCCGGCTGGTCCGGCGTTCAGTTGGGGCCGCGTCTGCGCGAGGACCTCGGTCTTCCCGTTGCCGTTGTAGGCGACGTGCAGGCTCATGCTCTGGGTGAGGCCCATTGGGGCGTCGGCAAGGGCAAGTTCTCCGTCTTGTGTCTGGGCATCGGCACGGGTATCGGAGGCGCATATGTCGAGAACGGCCGCGTGATGCAGGGCTTCCATGGTGCTGCCGGCCATATGGGCCACATCGAGTGCTCGGCTGCCGCCGGCATTCCCTGCGCCTGCGGGCGTTCCGGCCATCTGGAGTCGGTGGCTTCGGGTACGTCGATTGGGCGCATGTACGACGAGCGCTTCGGTCGTGTTGACCCCAGCCGTCCCTCGGTTGGCCGCGACGTGAACGACCTGTGCCGCGCGGGTGACGCAAAGGCGACCGAGGTCATCCACGATGCCGGCTTTGCATTGGGCGCTAGCTTGGGCTCGCTCGCCAACATTCTGGATCCAGAGGTCATCGTGCTTTCGGGTGGCGTAATTCACCAGGGACCCGATTGGCGTTCGCAGACGTGGAAGGATTCGGTACACGAGGGCTATGCCAGCCAGGCGCTCGATCCGCTTCAGGACACGCCGATCCTCATCGGTTCTCTGGAGGGCGACGCACCGCTTATCGGTGCCGCCGAGCATCTTCTTGCCTCGTTAAAGTAAACGTATCTGCTGTAGGAGCCTCCCGAGACGACACGCCTCGGGAGGCTGTTCTGAGAAAGGTTATAGCCTTATGACCGTCGATCCTTTAATTCAATCCCTGAAGGGTAAGCTCATCGTGAGCGTTCAGGCGTATATGGGCGAGCCGCTTCGTACGCCCGAGACCATGGCTCAAATGTCTCGCGCTTGCGAACTCGGTGGCGCCGCCGCCATTCGTTGCCAGGGCCTTGCCGACATTGCTGCCATTAAGGGTCGTTGTGAGGTTCCTGTTATCGGCCTGTGGAAGGATGGACACGAGGGCGTTTACATCACGCCGACGCTGCGTCACGCCCGCGCCTGCGTTGCTGCCGGTGCTGACATCGTGGCGATTGACGCCACCGATCGTCCGCGCCCCGATGGCAAGTCGCTCGAGGACACTTTTCGTCCGCTGCACGAGGAGGGCGTGCTTCTGATGGCGGACTGCGCCACGATCGAGGATATCCGCCGCGCGGTCGACATGGGCTTCGATTTGGTTTCCACTACGCTTTCGCATGGCGTCGCCGCCATCGATTGCACCATGGCAGACGGCCCCGACCTGCCGCTTTTGCGCCAGGCAACCGAGGAGTTCCCCGGTCTTCCCATTATTTGCGAGGGTCGTGTGCATACGCCCGAGGAGGCTCGCGCCGCGATTGACGCCGGCGCCTGGGCCGTTGTCGTTGGCACTGCCATTACGCACCCCACAAGTATTACGAGTTGGTTCAAGGCTGCGCTTGAGGCGTAAGACGGGCCTCGTATCCGCTTGGGGCGGTATACTCAACTAAGGCAATTGATCGCGCGGGATCCGCTGGCCGGGTCCTGCGCTTATTTTAGGAGGCAGCACATGCAAAAGGGAGATGCCATGGATGCGGCGGAGCGCACGGAGCGCATTCCCGATATCGTCATCATCACCGGAATGTCCGGATCGGGCCGAACGCAAGCCATGCATGTGTTTGAGGACATGGGCTATTTTTGTATCGACAACCTGCCTCCGCGCCTGATTGCGCAGCTCGCAGAGCTTGTTGGCATCAATACGGGTGTGGGTAGACATCTTGCTGTTACCTGTGACCTTCGCAGCCAAGGCCTGTTTGATGAGCTGCTTGACGCCGTTGCCGCCTTGGAAGAGCGCGAGATGAGCTGTGACATTGTGTTTCTCGATGCATCTGATGAGGTGCTGATTCGCCGCTACAGCGAAAACCGCCGCCGCCATCCCATTGCGAAGCCGGGGGAGACCACGGCCGACGCCATCCAGCGCGAGCGTTTACAACTCCAGGGCGTGCGCGACCGAGCCGATATGATCATCGATACGAGCCGCCTTCGTACCTCTGCTTTACGCAATAAGCTGCGTGCGGCTTTTTCAGAGCTGTCCGACCAGCAGCTCATGGACGTCCACGTCTTCTCATTTGGCTTTAAGCATGGTATGCCCGTCGAGGCAGACATCATGATCGATGTTCGCTTCCTGCCTAATCCATTCTACGACCCCGAGATGCGCACGTTGACCGGCCTCGATAAGAAGGTCTCCGACTTTGTCCTGGACCATCCCAAGACGCAGGAGTTCTGGAAGGTTTGGACGCAGTTGCTCGATACGGTCATGCCGGGTTATATCGCGGAGGGCAAGCCGCAACTTTCCATTGCCATCGGCTGTACGGGTGGCCAGCACCGCAGCGTTGCCATTGCAGAGGCTACGGCCCGATACCTGGAAGGTGCTCAGTATCACGTGAGCATTTCTCACCGCGACTTGTCGCGTGCCAACACGAAAGCATAGGTTTGAATGTCGTTTACCGCCGAGGTGCGTGACGAGCTTGCGCGCTGCGAACCCGAATGTGAATATTGCGATCTGTCGACACTTGCCGCTCTTACACGTGTGAGTGGCACGCTTTCGCTGGCGGGCTCTGGTCGGTACCGTTTGACGGTTGCGACCGAGACGGGTGCCGTTGCACGCACGATGATTACGCTGACGCACCGCATCCTCAAGCTCAAAACGGAGTTTACCGTTCGCAAGTCGGTCTTGCATAAGGTGCGAAACTATCTCATCACCTTGCCCGACCAGCCCGACCTCGATAAGGCTTTGGTTCTGCTGGGCATTCTCGACCGCAGGGGAGGGCTCGTCGCCGGTGTGCCGCGCCATATCGTCGCCCGGCCCTGCTGCAGGCTCGCCTACATTCGCGGCGCTTTGATTGCCGGCGGCTTTGTGGCAGACCCGCGTGGCGATTTTCACCTGGAGATTGCGGTGCAGGGCGAACAATACGCCAAGGGGCTTTGCGACCTGTTGGAGCAGGTCGGGGTTCATGCGCGTGTCAACGCCCGGCGAGGATCATATGCCGTGTACATCAAGAGCGCCGAGGAGATCGAGCATTTGCTCAAATTGATTGGTGCCAAGCGCAGCGTTGCCGAAATCGAGGAAGCCCGTGCGGTCAAGTTGGTGAAAAACGACGTAAATCGTCGCGTGAATGCTGAGCTGGCCAACCAGACGAGAAGCGCCGGCGCTGCCCAACATCAGCTCGCGCTTATCGAGGAGCTTGAGCGACGCGGCATGCGCGATGTGCTCCCGGATGCCTTGGCGGCCTTTTGTGACTTACGTGAGCGCTACCCCGATCTCTCACTGCGAGATTTGGGGGAGATGGCCGACCCTCCTTTGTCAAAGTCGGCCCTATATCACCGTGTTTTGCGTCTTGAAAAGCTCGTTGAAGCGAACAGGTAGTTTAAAGCAGCAGTTTATATAGTACTTGAACTGCTGTTTTATGCTTTAAAACGTTTTAAAGCAAATTTGATTTTCAATTTCGAGCATTCTCGTGAAATTCAAGTCAAAAAAAAGGTATATTAGGCGAGTGGTTAGTTTGTGGGCCTCAACGGCGGGCGCTGTAGCTTGCGGGGGCCTTACGAAAGGAGACACAATGGCAGTAAAGGTTGCTATTAACGGCTTCGGTCGCATCGGTCGTCTGGCCTTCCGTCAGATGTTCGGTCATGAGGGCTCCGAGATCGTCGCTATCAACGACCTCACCTCTCCCGATATGCTCGCTTACCTGCTGAAGTACGACTCCACGCAGGGCAACTATGCTCGCGATCACGAGGTCGTCGCTGGCGAGGATTCCATCACCGTTGACGGCAAGGAGATCAAGATCTACAAGGAGGCCGACGCCAACAACCTGCCTTGGGGCGACCTCGACGTCGACGTCGTTCTCGAGTGCACTGGCTTCTACACCAGCAAGGCTAAGGCTCAGGCCCACATCAACGCTGGTGCCAAGAAGGTCGTCATCTCCGCTCCGGCCGGCAGCGATCTGCCCACCATCGTGTACAACGTCAACCATGAGACGCTGACCGCTGAGGACAACATCATCTCCGCTGCTTCCTGCACCACCAACTGCCTCGCCCCGATGGCCAAGGGTCTGAACGACTTCGCTCCCATCGTGTCCGGCATCATGACCACCATTCACGCCTGGACTGGCGACCAGATGCCGCTCGACGGCCCGCAGCGCAAGGGCAACAAGCGTCGTAGCCGCGCCTGCGCCGTCAACATCGTCCCCAACACCACCGGTGCTGCCAAGGCTATCGGCCTGGTTCTCCCCGAGCTCAACGGTAAGCTCATCGGTGCCGCCCAGCGCGTCCCGACGCCGACCGGCTCCCTCACCAACCTCTACGCTGTCGTTGACAAGAAGGTTACCGCCGACGAGGTCAACGCCGCTATGAAGGCCTACGCTGCCACCATCTCCGAGACCTTCGCTTACAACGAGGACGACATCGTCTCCACCGATATCATCGGCGAGACCCATGGCTCCATCTTCGACGCCACTCAGACCATGTGCTCTGACCTCGGCAACGGCCAGACCCTCGTTCAGGTTACCTCTTGGTACGACAACGAGAACTCCTACACCTCTCAGATGGTCCGCACCATCAAGTACTTCGAGAAGTTCGTTGCTTAATTTGGCTTTTAGCGAATAGCTCGTTGAGCGTCTAAAAAAGGGCGCGGCCTTATAGGGCTTACACCCTAAGGTCGCGCCCTTTTTATAAGAAATCGTCTGCCGTAATGGGAGGCAGACACGTACGAAAGGTAGAAGCAAACATGGCCTTTACCAAGAAGACCGTCCGCGACATCGATGTCGACGGCAAGCGCGTTCTCGTCCGCGTTGACTTCAACGTGCCTATCAAGGATGGCGTCGTTGGCGACACCACCCGTATCAAGGCTGCCCTGCCCACCATCAACTATCTCGTTGAGCACAATGCTCGCGTTATCCTCATGAGCCACCTCGGCCGTCCCGAGGGCACCGGCTTCCAGCCCGAGCTTTCCCTCGAGCCCGTCGCCAAGAAGCTCGCCGAGCTCTCTGGTCTCGATGTTGCTTTTGTCGCCGACACTTATGGCGAGAAGGCCGCCGAGGCCGTCGCCGCCGTCGAGCCGGGCAAGGTCCTCGTTCTCGAGAACGTCCGTTTTGACAAGCGTGAGAAGAAGAACGATCCCGAGATCGCCAAGACCCTCGCTTCCTATGGCGACGTCTTCGTCCTCGACGCCTTCGGTACCGCTCACCGCGCCCAGGGTTCCGTCGTGGGTCCCGCCGCTTACCTGCCCGCAGTCGCTGGCTTCCTTCTGGAGAAGGAGGTCGACACGCTGACCGGTATCTTCGCCGAGCCCGAGCGTCCCTTCGTCGCCATCGTCGGCGGTTCCAAGGTTTCCTCCAAGATCGGCGTTCTCGATCACCTTATCGACTCCGCCGACACCCTGATTATCGGTGGCGGCATGGCCTATACCTTCTTCCTGGCTCAGGGCATGACCGTCGGTCAGTCCCTCAAGGAAGAGGACTGGGTCGAGCGCGCTGGCGAGATGCTCAAGAAGGCCGAGGAGAAGGGCGTCAAGATCCTGCTCCCCATCGACAACCGTGTTGCCGACCACTTTGGCGAGGACGCTGTCCCCGAGGTTGTCGCTTCCGACGCTATCCCCGACGACCGTGAGGGCATGGACATCGGCCCCAAGACCGAGGAGCTCTACGCCGAGGCCGTCAAGGGCGCCAAGACCGTATTCTGGAATGGCCCCATGGGCGTCTTTGAGTTCGACAACTTCGCTCACGGCACCCAGGCTATCGCCGAGGCCGTCGCCGAGGCTGATTGCACCTCGATCATCGGTGGTGGCGATTCCGTCGCAGCCGTCAACAAGTTTAACCTGGCCGACAAGATGAGCTGGATCTCCACCGGCGGTGGCGCTTCCATGGAGCTCGTCGAGGGTAAGGCCCTGCCCGGAGTGGAGGCGCTTCTCGATGCCTAATCGCACCCTTCTTATCGCTGGTAACTGGAAGATGAACAACGACGTCGCCGAGGCTGCCAAGCTCGCCGACGAGCTGGCCCAGGCTCTGCCCGAGGTTCCGGCTGGCGTCGAGGTGCTCGTCTGCCCTCCGACCATCGACATTACTACGGTTCATGACCGCATTCAGGCTGCCCCCATCGCCCTCGGTGCACAGAACGTGTACTGGGAGGCCAAGGGTGCCTTCACCGGTGAGTCCTCTTGCGACATGCTCAAGTCCGCTGGCTGCACCTACTGCATCATCGGCCACTCCGAGCGTCGTGACTACTTCCACGAGACCGATGAGGACCAGAACAAGAAGGCTAAGGCTCTCGTTGCCGCCGGTCTTGTTCCCGTCTTCTGCTGCGGTGAGTCCCTTGAGGTTCGCGAGGCCGGCACCTATGTCGAGCATGTCGTGAACCAGGTCAAGGCTGGTCTCGAGGGTCTTGAGATCACCTGCCCCAAGCAGGTCGTCGTCGCCTACGAGCCCATCTGGGCCATCGGCACCGGCAAGACCGCTACCGCCGAGGACGCTCAGGAGGTCTGCGGCGCTATCCGTGAGACCCTCAAGGAGATGTTCGGCGAGGAGCTCGCCAACGGCATCCGCGTTCTTTATGGTGGCTCCGCCAAGCCCGCCAACATCGCCGAGCTTGTTGCCAAGCCCGACGTTGACGGCGCCCTCGTGGGCGGCGCTTCGCTCAAGGCTGCCGACTTCGCCTCTATGGTCGTCAAGGCAGGCGAGTAGGGCATATGGCACAGCGTCATCTTCCTGCACTCCTAATCATCATGGATGGCTGCGGCTTGGCTCCGGCCGACGGCGAGAACGCCGTCGCTGCCGCCAAGACGCCCTTCCTCGATAGCCTGTATGAGAAGTATCCTCACACCACGCTCGGTGCTTCGGGCGAGGACGTGGGCCTTCCCGACGGCCAGATGGGCAACTCCGAGGTGGGTCACCTCAACATCGGTGCCGGCCGCATCGTGTTTCAGGAGCTTTCGCGCATCAACAACGCCATCAAGGACGGCTCCATCGCCAAGAACGAGGTTTTCGTCAAGGCTATGGATGACGTCAAGGCCGAGGGCAAGACCCTGCACCTCATGGGCCTCATGAGCCCCGGCGGTGTTCATTCTCACATGAACCATGTCGAGGCCCTGGTCAAGATGGCTGCCCAGTATGGCATTAAGACCGTTCGCGTTCACGCCTTTATGGATGGCCGCGACGTCGATCCGCAGTCCGGTGCCGGCTACATGAGCGAGTTCTGCGCCTTCCTGGCCAAGATCTCCGAGGAGACTGGTTGCGACGCTCGCGTTGCTACCGTCTCGGGCCGTTATTGGGCCATGGACCGCGACAACCGTTGGGAGCGCATCGAGCGCGCCTACGACGTCATGGTCAATGCGTCCGATGCCGATACCGACCCCGTTGCCGGTATCAAGGCCTACTACGAGAAGGATCCGCGCGGCGATGAGTTCGTTGAGCCGTTCGCTGCCCACAACGAGGGTATCCACGAGGGCGACGCGGCCATCTTCTTCAACTTCCGTCCCGACCGCGCTCGTCAGATGACCCGCGTGTTCACGGACAAGGAGTTCGACGGCTTTGAGCGCGAGCAGATCAAGCTCTCTCACTTTGTGACGATGACCGAATACGATCCGACGTTTGACGTCGAGGTCGCCTTCCCCAAGACGTTCCCTGAGAACGTTCTGGCTGACGTTATCGCAGCCAATGGCCTGAAGCAGCTGCACACCGCCGAGACCGAGAAGTACGCCCACGTGACGTTCTTCCTTAACGGCGGCATCGAGGAGCCCAAGGAGGGCGAGGAGCGCGTGCTCGTCGCTTCCCCCAAGGTTGCTACCTACGATTTGCAGCCCGAGATGAGCGCTCCCGAGGTTACCGAGAAGCTCGTCGCTGCCATCAACGAGGACCGCGCTGATTTCTACATCGTGAACTTCGCGAACTGCGACATGGTTGGTCACACCGGTGTCTTCGACGCGGCCGTTAAGGCCGTCGAGGCTGTTGACGATGCCCTGTCCAAGGTTGTCCCGGCGATTCTCGCTAAGGGCGGCTTTGCGCTGATTACCGCCGACCACGGCAACGCCGATCACATGTTTGACGTTGCTTCCGACGGTTCCAAGCATCCGTTTACGGCTCACACCACCAACCGCGTGCCGTTCATCATCGTTGATGAGAAGGCACAGCTCACCGGTATCGAGGACGGTCGACTTTCCGATATCGCCCCGACTATGCTCACCATGGCTGGTCTGGAGCCTTCCGCCGAGATGACGGGCCGCGTGCTCGCGACCGAGGCCTAAGAGAAAACGCCAAGCGTTTCTTTGCAAGGGGGTTGACCATATTCGGGCAACCCCCTTTTTTGGTATTTCTGCCATTTCTACCTCGTCCCCAAATGGCAGGTGGGGAGTGTCGGGGGTTGTGGTACAGTACTGGAGTTTGAATTGTTCTATTAAGGAGCTTCTCTATGGGTCCGTTTCAGATTCTGCTGTTTGTAGTTTGGGCTGTCTCTGCCGTGGCGCTGACGATTCTCGTCCTGATGCATTCCGGTAAGGGCACCGGCGTTTCGGATATGATCGCCAGCTCGCTGTATAACTCCAGCTCTGCCACGGGCGTTATGGAGCAGAACCTTGACCGCCTGACCGTCATCATGGCTGTCGTGTTTGCCGTGTGCGTCGTGCTCTGCATGTTTTTCTTCCCGCAGGGCATCGTGGGCTACTAAGCACGAGTCGCATAAAAAAATTAAAAAGGGTCCCGCATGTACGGGGCCCTTTTTGTTTACAGACTTGTAACAGAGCCAGAATATCACCACATACTGCGCCCAACTAAAGAAATTCTCGACCGTTAACCGGAATTAGCCCCAAACCGTGCATAAAATGCGCTACTGTATTGAAAACGTTGGCCTGTTGTGCATAACCAGCCATAGCAACGGGCGGCGTTTCGATAGTTCGGATCGGATTGTCTCGACATATGTCCGACTGAACATTTCTTTGTCCTATCTCATAAGGAGGATGGCATGGCTGATTCTATGTTCCACCAGCCCGTTATGGGTCGTCGCGCCTTTGTCGGCGGTACCCTTGCTGCGAGCTCCATGGCTTTTCTTGCCGCATGCGGCAAGAAGGGCGGCGACGCTTCCGGTTCTGAGTCCGGTTCGACGCTGAACTTCTACATCAATAACCCGGTCTGCATCGACCCCTACAATGTCCAGGAGGACCAGGGCACTCAGGTCGAGTACCAGCTCTTTGACGCTCTGACCTCTTATGACGCCGAGAAGGGCGAGATCGTTCCGCTGGCTTGCGAGTCCTTCGAGGCCAACGACGACGCCACCGAGTTTACCTTCAAGATCAAGAAGGCCAAGTTCCACAACGGTGATGACGTTACCTCCAAGTCCTTCAAGCTCGGTTGGGAGCGTCTGGTCAGCACCAAGTCCGCTGTCGCTCAAGAGTATGGTCCTTCCGAGGTCTCCTATCACCTTTCCATGGTCGAGGGCTATGACGATCTGCTTGCCGGTAACACTACTGAGCTCAGCGGTGTTACCTGCCCTGACGATGAGACCCTCGTCGTCAAGCTGACTTCCGCTTACGCCGACTTCCCCTTCGTCGCCTCTCATCCGGCTCTGTCCCCGGTTCCCGAGTGCGCCGAGTCCGATGTCAAGAGCTTCTACCTTGCCCCGATCGGTAACGGCCCGTTCATGATGGACGGCAAGTGGGAGGATGGTCAGGAGATCAACCTCAAGAAGTTCGACGATTACTATGGCGACAAGGCCAAAATCGATGGCATCCACTTCCAGGTCATCAAGGACGTGGAGACCGCTTACAAGGAGTTCCAGGCCGGTAACCTTGACATCTGCGACGTTCCCGTTGCTCAGATCGACGCCGCCAAGAAGGATCGCGGCGAGTCCAAGGACGGCTACACCATGGGCGACGGCGAGCGCATGCTGCTCGGCGCCGAGCCTTCCACCTACTACCTGACCTGCAACACCACGGCCGAGCCGTTCAACAACGCCGATCTGCGTAAGGGTATCTCCCTGGCCATCAACCGTGAGGCCATCTGCAAGACCATCTTCAAGGGTACCCGCACCCCCGCTGACGGCATTGTTCCTCCGGGCATCGATGGCTACAAGGAGGGCGCATGGGAGTTCTGCGCCTACGACGTCGACAAGGCTAACGAGTACCTCGACAAGGTTGCTCCCGCTGACGCCAACGGCGATCGTGGCATTAACGTGACTCTGTCCTACAACCAGGACGGTGGCCACAAGGAGATCATGGAGTCCATCATCGGTGACCTTGCCAAGGTTGGCATTACCGCCGTCTCCGATACCCCTGAGTGGTCTGCCCTGCTCGAGCAGTACCAGAACCTCAACTATCAGTTCGGTCGTCTGGGCTGGATTGCCGACTACCCGATCATGGACAACTTCCTGTATCCGCTGTTCCACTCCGACTCCCTCGGTGGCGACAACCGTTCTGGTTACAACAACCCCGAGTTCGACGCCAAGGTCGACGAGGCCCGTACCACGATTGACGACGAAGAGCGCGTCGCTAAGATGCAGGAGGCCGACGCAATGGTCGCTGCTGACTGCCCGGTCATCCCGCTGATGTTCTACACGCACACCATCGCCGGCTCCGATCGCATCAAGTACCTCTATGTCGATCCGCAGAAGCATGCCGATCTGGGTACCGCTGAGCTCGCCTAAGAGTTTTGCAGCTTCCGTGAGGGTCAAGTATTTACGTAGACCTCATGGGAAACATACAGTTCTCCCTAACCTGGGGTAAACTGGCTGATGGTAATTTTGGGATGCCGGTCTGGCGATCGGCATCCCATTTAAGTTAATCCCTAGATAGGGGAGTGGTATGGGTAAGTACATCGTTAAACGTGTGCTTCAGTTCATCCCGGTATTTTTGGGCGTTACGCTGATTCTGTTCGCCCTCCAGAATATCGTGCCGGGAGATCCGATCAAGCTGATCGGTGGAGACAAGGCTCTGTCCCCCGAGGTGGAGCTTCAGCTTCGCGTCCGCTATCACCTGGTCCAATCGGACGAGGACGGCAACGCGATCCTTGACGAGAACGGCGACCCCGTTCAAACGTCGCTCGTGGACCGTTACTTGTATTACATGAACGGCCTGCTTCATGGCGATCTGGGTAATTCCTATCAGCGCAAGCTGCCGGTTACGGAAATCTTTGCCCAGAAGTATCCGTATACGGTCAAACTTGCCGCATGCGCCATCGTACTCGAGGCAATCATGGGTATCGGTGCGGGTATCATTTCGGCGGTAAAGCGTTATTCCTTCTGGGATATTTTGGTAACGCTCACCACGTCGATCCTCGTTGCCGTCCCGGCCTTCTGGCTCGGTATGTTGCTGCAGCTGTTCTTTGGCGTCATTCTCAAGGACGCCACGGGCGGTGCATTCTCCATGCCGATCTCGGGTGCCGGTGGTTCCAGTTCTCAGTATCAGGATTGGATGCACTATGTGCTTCCGACCATTACGCTGGCTTCGGTTTCGACCGCTTATGCCGCCCGCATTATGCGCTCGCAGCTGCTTGACGTCATGAGCCAGGATTACATCCGTACGGCAAAGGCCAAGGGTCTCTCCAATCGCGCGATCATCATCAAGCATGCGCTTAAGAATGCACTCATCCCCGTCGTTACCTATATTGGTGTCGACTTCGGTGCCATGCTTTCGGGCGCCATCCTGACCGAGACGGTTTTTAACTGGCCCGGTATCGGCTATGAGGTCTATCGCGCCATTAGCATGCGTGACTGGCCCATCGTTATGGGCGGCGTTACGCTCATCGTCGTCGTCGTCATGGTGATCAACCTGCTCGTCGACATTAGCTATGCATTCCTCGACCCGCGCATCCGCCTTGGCGGTCCGTCGGATAAGGCCTAAGGGAGGTACGTCTCATGCAGGAAACTGATTCTCAGTCTCAGGAGCAGGCTACCGCCACCATGGCCGCATCTGCTCCCGCCAAGTCTCGCACGCTGTGGGGCGACGCTTTTAAGCGTCTTCGTAAGAACAAGCTCGCCGTTATCGGTGTCTGCTGGATCATTATCGTCGTTGTGGTTGCCCTGACCGCAGATCTGTGGGCTAAGCCCTGGCTCGGTTCGCCGACGGCTTCCGATTCGACCACCATGGCCGAGACGTCGCTGCTGGCTCCGTGTGCAGAGCACCCGTTTGGCACCGACTCCCTTGGCCGTGACATTCTCGTTCGCGTTATCTACGGTGCACGCGTTTCGCTGTCCGTCGGCATTATGGCCACTGCGATCTCCACGGTGATTGGTCTGGTCATGGGCGCTCTGGCCGGTTTCTACGGCGGCATCTGGGATACGATCATCATGCGCTGTGCGGACATCTTCCTTGCGTTCCCGTACGTGCTGTTCGTTGTCGCCATGATCGCCGTTATCGGCCGTGGTCTTCAGAACGTCTTTATCGCCATCGGTATTCTTGGCTGGCCTTCGATTGCGCGCGTCTTCCGATCCGCGATCTTGACGGTCAAGGAAAACGACTATGTTGACGCTGCGCGCGCGATGGGTGCATCTGATGCTCGTATCGTCGTGCGTCACATCTTCCCGAACTCCGTTGCCTCCATCGTGGTCTACGCGACTATGAACATTGGTGGCGCCATTCTGACCGAGTCCGCTCTGTCCTTCCTCGGCATGGGCGTTATTCCGCCTACGCCTTCGTGGGGCTCCATGATTCAGGACGGCCAGCAGTATCTTCTGACTGCTCCCTGGATGATGATCATGCCCGGTCTGGCAATTCTCTCGACGGTGCTCGCCTTCACCCTGCTGGGTGACGGTCTGCGCGACGCCCTCGACGTCAAGATGAAGGACGCATAAGGATGAAGAAGAACAAGAACTATGTGGACCTGAAGGACCAGCCGGTTCCCGAGGGCCAGCATCTGCTCGAGGTTGATGACCTTAAGATGTATTTCCACACCGAGGATGGCGTCGTTCGCGCTGTCGATGGTGTGTCCTACACGCTCGATCGTGGCGAGACCCTGGGTGTCGTCGGTGAGTCCGGCTCCGGTAAGTCCGTGACCGCCATGACCATCATGGGTCTTATCTCGATGCCTCCGGGAAAGATTGAGGGCGGTGACGTTCGCTATCGCGGACGTTCTATCCTCGAGATGACCGAGGAAGAGATGCAGCACATTCGTGGCAACGATATTGCGATGATCTTCCAGGATCCTATGACCTCCTTGAACCCGGTCTATAAGATCGGCAAGCAGGTGGGTGAGGGCCTTCGCCTGCACCG
This sequence comes from Collinsella sp. LCP19S3_C9, assembly GCF_052121575.1. Classification (NCBI taxonomy): domain Bacteria; kingdom Bacillati; phylum Actinomycetota; class Coriobacteriia; order Coriobacteriales; family Coriobacteriaceae; genus Collinsella; species Collinsella sp. LCP19S3_C9. The sequence goes on along the minus strand of NZ_JBQKDZ010000004.1, from coordinate 117,558 downwards.
TGGCTACTCCAAGCAGGAGGCGCTCAAGCGCGCCACCGAGCTTTTGGACCTCGTTGGTATTCCCGAGCCCGAGAAACGCGTCAATGAGTATCCGCACCAGTTTTCTGGTGGTATGCGTCAGCGCGTCATGATTGCCATGGCCCTTGCCTGCGATCCCGATATTCTGATTGCCGACGAGCCCACGACTGCCCTGGACGTTACCATCCAGGCTCAGATTATTGAGCTTATGCAGGAAATGCAGGAGAAGAACGGCAACGCCATCATCATGATTACCCATGACCTGGGTGTTGTCGCCGATATGGCCGACAAGATCATGGTTATGTACGCCGGCCGTCCCGTCGAGTTCGGTACTGCTGAGGAAATCTTCTACGAGAGCCGTCACCCCTATACCTGGGGCCTGATTCGCTCCATCCCGGAGCAGGCCATCGATGAGAAGAAGCCGCTTACGCCGATTCACGGCAACCCGCCTTCGCTCATGAACCTGCCCGAGGGTTGCGTGTTCTCGCCTCGTTGCCCCTATGCGACCGATAAGTGCCGCAAGCAGCGCCCCGAGCGTTTTGTCACCGAGTCCGGCCACTATTCTGCGTGCCATTATTCCGGTGACCCCGAGTTCCTCAAGAACGCCCCTGAGACGTCCCGCACGCGTAAGGATTCCAAGAAGGGAGGCGAGGCGTAAATGGCAGACAATAACGAGCGCACTCCGCTACTGAAGGTCGAGCACCTCTCTAAGGAGTTCCCCGCAGAGTCCGGCATGTTCGCCAAGCGTTTTTCCAAGCGCGTCGTCTCTGCTGTAAACGACATCTCTTTTGAGATTTATCCTGGTGAGACCTTTGGTCTGGTTGGTGAGTCTGGTTGCGGTAAGTCCACTACGGGTCGCACCATCATGCGCCTGACCAAGCCGACCGCCGGTAAGGTGTTCTTCCAGGGTAAAGATGTTGCCGAAATGAGCAAGCATGAGATCAAGGATATGCGTCGCGAGATGCAGTTTATCTTCCAGGATCCTTATGCCTCGCTGAATCCTCGCATGACCATCGGCGAGATCGTCTCCGAACCCATGACCATTCACGGCGTGGGAACCAAGGAGGAGCGCATTGAGCGCGTCCGCGAGCTTCTCGACGTTGTCGGACTGAACCCCGAGCACATCAACCGCTATCCTCATGAGTTCTCGGGTGGCCAGCGTCAGCGTGTCGGCATTGCCCGCGCTTTTGCGCTGAAGCCCAAGCTGATTATCTGTGACGAACCGGTATCCGCTCTGGATGTGTCCATTCAGGCCCAGGTTCTGAACCTGCTTAAGGAACTGCAGGACAAGTTTGGTACGGCGTATCTGTTTATCGCCCACGACCTGTCCGTCGTTCAGCACATCTCCGATCGCGTTGCCGTTATGTATCTGGGTAAGGTGGTCGAGGTTTCTGACTGGAAGACGCTCTATAGCGAGCCTCACCACCCGTATACGCAGTCGCTGCTGTCTGCCGTGCCGGTTCCCGATCCGGATATCCAAAAGTCCCGTAAGCGCATCATCCTCGCCGGCGATCCGCCGTCACCGCTGGATCCGCCGACTGGCTGCCGTTTCCACACGCGCTGCCCGATCGCGCAGGGCATCTGCTCCGAGAAGCTTCCCGAGTTTAGGGAAGTTGCTCCGGGCCACTGCTGCGCCTGCCACTTCGCCGAGCCGTTCCCGATCAAGGAATCGCATATCGACCTGTAGTCGGTTGTTATCGTTCGGGCCTGCCCTGGTGTTGCTTTTCAGAACGTCCTCGGACATGTCGGAAGCCCCGCTGCGCGCTACGCGCTGCGGGGCTTCCTCCGTCCTGCGGAATGTTCTGAAAAGCAACACCAGGGCAGGCCCTGCGGCAACTCGGCAGGTGGAATGCGGTTCCCTGATCGCTCACTTAATCTAATGGGAAAGATAGCGAGGCCGGAGCTTTAGCTCCGGCCTCCTTATATAAGGGCTCGGCAAAGCCGAGCCACCAAATTTGCATCAGCCCCAGTATATGTTTGAGAATCGTACTTGGAGTATGTGTCTGTAGGGCCGGAATGGGGGCAACTTCCCAACGCATTCCGCAGGGGGCGGTACATTTTGTAGCGCGAAGCGCGAATCAAAATGTACCGCATGCCCGAGGACGCGTTGGGAAGTTGCCCCCATTCCGGCCCGGACATATAGATCTACCTGCGCATTTTCAAATTCGTAAACTTTTTTGAAAAAAGTGCTTGCACAGTTCTCGAATCATAGGTTATTATCTTCCTCGTTGAAAGCGCGGGTCCAACAAAACGAACCGCGAATCAACAATATAGCATGTCGGAGTGGCGGAATTGGCAGACGCGCTAGCTTGAGGTGCTAGTGACCGCTTTTTGGTCATGCGGGTTCAAGTCCCGCCTCCGACACCATCGCATTTGAGAAGCCTCTTCGGAGGCTTTTTTGTTACCGATAGACGGTGAGGTTCACGATGGAAACGCTTGAGCGCAATGAGTGGGTTGACGTTGCCCAATTGGTCGATATTACGAGCGATGCTGTCATTATCTGCGAGCTCGACGGAACCATTTTGCATGTAAACAATCGCTTGCTCGACTTGATCTGCGAGGAACGTTCCGATGTGATCAACGGGGACGTTAAAGATCTCTTGTACTCGTCAGCATTTGAACGCGCGACAGAACATCGTCTTCCTTTTGAGACCAATGGTACCGAGAGCGAGTTGATGCTTAAGCTCAGTGACGGCTCCTTTATTCCCGTCCTAGTTTGTGCCGGCTCGGTTACGCCGCCTCGTATCTTTGGCCGCCGTGCGCCGCGTGTTCTCGTGGCGCTCCATAGTATCGAAGAGCAGTATTCGCATGACCGTCAGCTCAAGCGTGCGCTTTCGGAGCTCAGAGTGGCGAATAAGCGCCTCTCGGGCACGTTGTCGGTCATTATGAGCACGGTGGGCTCCGATGAGCTGCCTAGTTTGTTGGATACCGTTTTGAACCAGCTTGTAGGAACCCTCGATGCCTCGGGTGCTGCCATCTATTTTTCTGAGAGCGGCGGTTTTAAGCTTCGCGGTGTTTCCAAGGAGTTGTATGACAGCTACCTGCCCGAGTTTATGCCGTATGGTGCAGGTATCCCGACGTATGTGCTCCGTGAGGCTCGTGCCTGCCGCCTGTCGATTCAGCAGGACCTCGAGGGCGATAGGGTTGCCTCGGGTATGTTTATGGACCTTGACAATCGTTCTAAGCACCTGCTACGCGTGCAAGATATGCCTCCATACCGCAGCGAGATATGTCTTCCCGTGTTTTATGGCACTCAGGTGCTCGGTGTGTTGGAGGTCGGTTGGAAACGTCCGCAGGCGCCGCTTGCCTATGATGTCAACGTGCTCGAGGTCATTTGCGATTACCTCTCCATCCAACTAGTCGGCATGGCATCGAGTCTACGTTCACGTCGCACGGCAGAGCTTGGCCGTTCTCTCAACGTGCTGCGCGATGAGTTGTTTGCCTATCTCGATGATCCTGTTGCCGCCTCGCGTGCGGTGTCGACCGAAATCTGCGCTGTGCTCAGTTGCCATTTCTGCCCCGTGGAGTATGATGCGGGCCTCGGAACCTATGTCATCGATTTTGAAGGCGGCAGTCGTGTGGCATTGCCGGGCGATCCGGAGTCACTCTTCTTTTCTGTCACGACGCCGGCGGCGCGCCTGGGGGCAATTTCCGATGGATTTGAGACATCGGTGCTGGGTGGGACGAGCGCCGACGACCTCAAGCACGTGCGCCTTACGCGCGTGGACGAATCCACGACTATGGGCGCATGGTTGAGAGCCCACGGCCTGCCGTGTCAGGGACTTTATGTCGACTCCGGTATCGAGGCGGGGCGCTGCCACTCGGAGGCGGATGGTACGCGAAGCAACGATGCAATCGTGCCCGCTGATATCGCCAAGGGACCGACGAGGCGCGTTTTGCTGCTCCGTGATGGCAGCCAGGAGCCAATCGACGACCTTGAATACGACTACATGGTGCATTTGGCACACGACTTTGAGCTGATCTATGAGGGCGAGTCTCAAAAGCGTGAAGAGCGTCATATCGCTCAGACGCTTCAGATTGGCATGAGAAATTCGCTAGGCGACGTTCCGGGCATCGCAACCGATTCGGTATACCTGTCGGCAACGAATTCGGCGTTGGTCGGTGGTGACTTCTATACGCTTATCCGTCTTCCCGACGATTGCGCCGTTATGATATTGGGCGATGTCTCCGGCAAAGGAATTGAGGCGGCGTCGATGTCGGCGCTCGTCAAGACGGCGTTGACGGCTTATGCCTGGGAGGGTGCGGGACCCGCTCGCATGGCCCGCTCGCTCAATAGCATGCTCATGGGCTTTTCGAGGGTCGAGACGTTTGTGACGGCGTTTATCGCCAAGATTGATCTTAAAGCGGGCCGCGCTACCTATTGCTCTGCGGGACATCCTCCCACTATGGTCATTAGGCCGTCGTCGACGCCGCATGGCGGAGGAGAGACCTGCGGGGGAGAAGTGGAGCTCCTTGGGTGCCAATCGGGCGTGATCGGTGCCTTTGAGAGCATGGTGTACGAGACGGGCGTGTTTACGTTCGATCCTGGTGACATGCTGTTTATGTATACCGACGGAACGATCGAAGCACGCGACCGCTCGGGTGCTTTCTTTGGCGAGCAACGCCTGCGCGACCTTCTACTCTCTGTTTCGGGTGAGGGCGTATCGGGCATCTGCGGTAAGGTCTTGGGCGAGCTTGACCGCTTTACCGACTCGGCGCTGGACGATGACATTGCATTGGTGTCCCTTGAGTTTTTACGGGGTCGATCGTAGGTCGCGACGTTGGGCATACAGAATCCTAACGGTTGCAGAAAAGTGTGCATCGAGCGAGCTCTTTTGGGGAACCATGGTCGCATGAATGAGTGGAATGACATAGCGGTTTTGACGCCACCGGGCGATATCGATATCGCCTCGGTGCCCGAGCTGCGCCGACGGTTGGATAATTTAATCGACCGGGGGGTGCGCCGTGTTGTCATCAATTGCCAGACCGTGGCTTTTATCGACTCGACGGGTTTGGCGTTTTTGCTTACGCGTGCCAGAGAGCTTATGAGACGAGAAGGGCTGCTTTCGCTTGTTAACGCCTCCGATGAGGTCGTTCGCTTTTTGGAGATTGCCCGACTTGTCGACATCCTTCATGTTGCGGGTCCGGTGCGGGAGTCGATTCCCGCCATTCCGGTGGGGGAGTTGCCGCGATGGAGCAAGAGCGTCAAGGTGCAGCGAGGCATCGAGAATCTCCCGTATTATCGGCACCGTGTGGCCGAGCTTCTCGAATCACTTCCCCTGAGGCGTGATGAGCGCTATGACGTCGCATTAGCGTTGGGGGAGGCATTGGGTAACGCATATGACCATGCGGGCGGTGTTGGCTGCATCCTGACGATTCAGGCCTATGGGGACCGTGTTGTGCTTGAGGTGCTTGATCGAGGCGCTGGCTATTCTATCGATGGGGCGAGCGAACCGATGGCATCCGAGGAACGCGGACGCGGTATCAAGCTTATGCGCATGCTCGTCGATAATGTGGAGGTTGCCCGTCGCACGGATGGTGCCGGCACACGCGTTCGGATGGTCAAGCTGTTTAGTTCGGCATTGGAATCGTGCGCTTAGCGCCTTGAATCGACATGATTTCCCTGCGTGAACTTGCTTTGGGCAACTTTTTTGAAAAAAGTACTTGCGTCTTTTGGATAACTCGCGTAAATTAATAACCCGCAAGCGGACATGGCTCAGTTGGTAGAGCACAACCTTGCCAAGGTTGGGGTCGCGGGTTCGAGCCCCGTTGTCCGCTCCATTGCATTTCCGGACCGTTCTTAACGGTCCTTTTTCGGCGAAGTGGCCAAGTGGTAAGGCAGAGGCCTGCAAAGCCTTTACCCCCGGTTCGAATCCGGGCTTCGCCTCCAGGCAACATCCGGGCGCTCCGGCGCCCGTTTTGTTTTACATATGCGGACATGGCTCAGTTGGTAGAGCACAACCTTGCCAAGGTTGGGGTCGCGGGTTCGAGCCCCGTTGTCCGCTCCAAGCACAACAGCCCGACTACCACGGTAGCCGGGCTTTTTCGTACCCATTGCAGAGGCCCGAACCCGAGAGGGAGCGAGCGTTAAGCAAACGCGGAGCGTTTGTAGCGAGCTGGCGAGGTCGCCGGCAGGCGGCCGAAGCCGGTGCGGATCCGCGAAGCGGATACGCGGATGCCCCGTTGTCCGCTCCAACTATCTTACGCGGTTCTAACGAACCGCGTTTTTTGTTGACGCTGCGCGAGCCCCGGCACCCCATCTTGCCCCTCAATCGTCGGTCGCGTACATAAAGTACGCTTCCCTCCTCTTTCGCGGCAACCTGGGGCACCCGGAGCCCGCTCGCTGTCGTGGCCGGGGGAGTGGGTTTTCCGTTCTTTTCACTAATCGGTCGATTCGTCCCGGGAGGCTCGAACCCGAGAGGGAGCGAGCGTCTTGGGGCGTGGCCGTGGCGTTGTTTGCCGCGAATATCAGCTTTGGGCGTATCATCGTGGGCATCTCGCAAAACCTCGTTGCAAGGGAGGCGCGCTCCATGGCTACAGAAAAGTCCTCTTCGCACCCATGGATGTCCGATGCCGCGATCTATCAGATCTACCCGCGCTCGTTTAAGGATTCGACTGGTTCGGGTCTGGGCGATATCGCGGGCATTACCCAGCAGATGGACTATCTTGAGCGGCTGGGCATCGAGGCCATCTGGCTGAGCCCGTTTTACCCATCGCCTCTTGTCGATGGTGGCTATGATGTGGCGGACTACTGCGATGTCGACCCACGTCTCGGCTCGCTTGACGACTTCGATGACATGGTCGCTGCGGCTCACGCACGCGGCATCAAGGTCATCGTCGACATCGTGCCCAATCATTCATCCAACCAGCACCCCTGGTTCAAAGCCGCTCTTGCCGCCGGCCCTGGATCGCCCGAGCGCGCCCGTTATATATTCCGCGATGGTCGCGGCGAACATGGCGAGCTGCCTCCCACCAATTGGAATGCCAACTTTGGCGGCCCCGCCTGGACGCGTGTTGCGGACGGTCAGTGGTAGCTGCATATGTTTACGCCCGAGCGGCCGGACTTTGTCTGGTCATGCCCCGAGGTTCATGCGTTCTTTTGCGACGTCCTGACGTTTTGGAGCGATCGAGGCGTTGATGGCTTTCGCATTGATGTGGCGCACGGTCTCGCCAAGGGCCTCGACCGCGATGACCTCGACCGGTTGCATCTCGCCGAGGGCGATGACATGGTTGACGACGGCACCCATCCGCTGTGGGACCGCAACGAGGTCCACGAGATCTATCGCGAGTGGCGACGCGCTATGCCCTGCTGCAAATCAAGGCGACGCGCTACCGCCAGATTGCGCCCGACTGGCTCTTACGCGACGGGTCGTCTTATGACGAGGACCGTGAACTCGGCGAGCGCCGCGCGCGGGCGGCCCTTTTGCTTGAGCTGGCGCTTCCGGGCTCGGCATACGTGTATCAGGGTGAGGAGCTCGGCCTTTTTGAGGTGGCTGATGTCTTCGTGAGGTTCGCGAGGGCGTCGCAAAACTTTTCAAAAAAAGTTCTTGCATAGGATGCGGGCATCACGTAAGATTAATCCCCGTAAGCGGACATGGCTCAGTTGGTAGAGCACAACCTTGCCAAGGTTGGGGTCGCGGGTTCGAGCCCCGTTGTCCGCTCCATTTGGGCGTTTAGCTCAGGGGGAGAGCGCTTCCCTGACACGGAAGAGGTCACAAGTTCAAATCTTGTAACGCCCACCAAATGTTCGCAGTCCAGAGGCTTTGCTTCTGGACTGTTTTGTTATAAACACACATAATATGCCGTCAAATTATCGACCTCGGTCGCCTTTTCACGTTGCATTTGCTGCCCAGCATAATTTGTCGTTATTGGCCTCTTGGTCTCGTGGGAGATGATTATTCTGATCATAACCGTGCACGTCGCCCGCGTTTCCATGGTTGACCCCCGTGCAATCGTCGATCTTGCGCCGATATCACCTCATTATGCCGCTCGTGCTCTAAACAATGACCTTCCGTATTCTTCTCGTCGAGAAGCTGCCGGTGTGGGTGCGCTTCTTCGTGACGTTTTGGGTGTCTACGAGGATACGCAGCTTGTGTGCTCTTCATTTGGCAAGCCTGAACTTGCAGATACTAATGCCCCCTCCATTTCGATTTCGCATGCCGCCGGTACGGTCGTTCTTGCTGTTTCTGAGGCCGCGCAGTTATCTGGAGGACCTATAGGCGTAGACATTGAGTCGATGGATGAGGTATCGCCCCTAGCGGTTAGTCGAATGGCAGCCACCGAGGAGCGTGCATGGATTGACACTGCGGGCAATCAGCGGGATCGCTGCCGTCGCATGTGCCAGGTATGGACGCGCATCGAGGCCATCCTCAAGGCTGAAGGCGTCGGGTTTTCGATTGACCCTCGCAAAGATGGTATGCCCGACGGATGGAATACTTCGTCGGTGACATACGGTCGCTGTGTCATCTCTTGTGCGGCGCGCTCTACGCCTCGTATCGTCCTCAAGGAGCACACCTTTCGGGTAGCATAGGAGCCAATCGCCAATAGGGGAGACCGGTATGTCACTGAACGCTCAAAACGATATTGCTTCACGGATCGAGGATGCCGTCTTTGAACTTATGGCGACAACTCCGGTGCAGTCGATTAAGGTGGCCGAGGTACTTCGCCTTGCCCATACATCCAAATCTACGTTCTATCGCTGTTATCGCTCTGTCGATGATGTGGTTAAACGTTTTGAAGATGAGCTGCTGCAGAATATGCAGGACATCAATGATGTTGCGCTGGAGGCTCGTTTTGGCGATGCGCAGCTGGACCCTACGCCCACGATGATCAAGCGCATGGAGATCCTCAAGGCTAATCGCTCGAAAGTTTTGGCGCTTAACAGCGAAAACGGGGATCCCGTGTTCACGCATAAGGCTACGATTTTCATGCATGAGTATTTTCGCGACCGTCTGCGCTCAACATTTTCTGATGAGACCGATCTTGACCTGTATCTGGCTTTTGCTCTCGCGGGTCACCATAACCTTATCCAGTACTGGCTCGAGGTCCGTCCTGATTTGGAGGCACGCACCGTTGCCGCTGCGCTCAATCGCATGCTCTATGCGCCGCTGTTTGTCGACGATGCCGCGCGCCATTGGCACCCACGTATTCCCGATTTTGAAAAGCTGCTCGGGTGAGCGGCTGTTTTTTAGGGATGAACGGTTGCTCATGCAGTGAACTCAAAGTGCTCCGGCCCTATGAATCGGCTTTAAGCATGGTCATTTATCTGCTATTTGGAACGAAATTAAGTTATGTGTACCAAATGATGGGACACATAGCGGCTTTTTGTCCCACAACACCAAATAAACCCTCGTAAACTAAAGCTACGTTCAAAAGAACCACTGCAGTAGTTCAACGTGTGACGGTACAGAAAAGCCGCGAGCGCTCTCTCACCTTCGCTCGCGGCTGGACTGCGCCATCATTCCGTACACCTTCACATGATTAGGATGTGATATTCAGTGGTTACGCTCGGAAAGAACATGCGCAGTGTCTCGATTGTAGGCGTAGGCTGCACCCCGTTCAAGGATTTTGAGGAGCATCCCGAGACCCAGGGCATTGGCGAGGGCGAGGCGTTTGGCTATGCGGCCCTCGAGGCAATTGCCGATGCCGGTCTTGAGCCCCGCGATATCGACTTTTTCTATCACTGCAGCGCCAATCCGTATCTCGTTGGCGATTGCATTACCCCAAACATGCAGGTTGCCGATTGGTTTGGCGTTCGCGCCAAGGGCTCTGTCCATCATTCCGAGGCTTGCTGCACGGGCTACGTCGCCCTTGAGCAGGCCGTGATGGCAGTCGCCTCCGGTGCCTACGATGTTGTCCTTACGGGTGCCTGCGATTTGGCTTCGACGCTTCCCGTTGAGCATATGCCCTCCCATATTCGTCAGGACTTTACGCTCGACGTCATGATTCCCTCGCTCGATAAGATCTATGACCGTGCTTATGGTCGCCCGCTCGATGGCGCCTTTGGCGTGTCGTTCGATAACTGGATCAACGAGTATTCGATGCAGTACGACCTTACCGCCGATCAGATCGATGACGCCCTGAACGGCCTTACCAAGAGCCTTCGCCGCGGTGCCGTCCTGAATCCCCTTGCCTGGTACGAGACCACGGTCGAGGAGGACGCGAAGGCAGCTGGGTTCGATACCGCCGATGAATATCTCAAGAGCATGTACAACCCGCGCGTTACGCAGTACCTGCGCGTTACCGGCTTTGAGAAGAAGTGCGACGGTGCCGCTGCTGTTGTCGTAATGCCCACGGAGAAGGCCAAGGCCATGGGTGTCCCGTATGCACCTATCGAGGTTCTGGGTACGGGCGCCTCTGCTGTCGAGGCCGGTCTGCTCCACAACGAGCACTGGGCTACCGAGCTTGCCGCCAAGCAGGTCTATGACCTTACCGGCGTGAGCCCCGACGAGATCGACCTGTTCATGTGCAACGACTTCTTCCTGGCTTCTGAGATCGTTTCGGCCGAGGAGTGCGGCTATATTCCGCGCGGGGAGGCTTGGAAGTACGCGATCGATGGTCGCACCGCTTTTGACGGCGATAAGCCCATCAACCCGCACGGTGGCCGCTGCAACTTCGGTCACGCTCATGGCGCATCCGGCATCGCCGATATCGTCGAGGCCGTCAAGCAGATGCGTGGCGTCGCCGGTGCTACCCAGATGAAGAAGATCCCCGAGACGGCGTTCCTGCGCGGTTTTGGCGGTTCTCAGAACGTGCGCTGCCAGATTCTTCGTATCGTCGCCTAAGCGACCGCGGTTTTCGATTTCCCATAAGGAGTATTCTCATGCAACTCAAAGATATGGAGCCCGTGGTCAAGAAGTTCTACACGGGTCTTGAAGAGGGCATCTATTGGGCACGTCAGTGCCCCGAGTGCGGAGCTGTCGAGTTTCCGCCCCACCTTGCCTGCAATGCCTGCGGCTACCACAAGACCGACTGGGTCCAGGTTTCCGGCCACGGCCGTCTGATCGATTTTACCCTGCCTGGTCCGCAGAACGACAAGCCCTACCTCAAGGAGTATGGCAAGTACGCCTACGGCGCCGTCGATATCGACGAGGGTTCTCAGTACACCTACGTCATCTACGGCATTACCAAGAAGAAGGCCCCCGAGATTCGCGCCAAACTCATGGCGGGCGAGACCGTTGGCGTCCATGCCAAGGTCATCGACCGTCCGGGCTACAAAGAGCTTACGTTCGAGCTTGACGACTAAGTTTTCACCCTTGTAACAATTCGATTCCTCTCTTAGGCCACGGCGGGACCCATGTCTCCAGCCCGCCGTGGTCGCCCCTCTGTTTTATCTTAGAAAGGCTTTGCCATGAACGATGAACTCACTCAGCAGATTTGCGATTTTGCCAAGTCCGCCTACAACTATGACGGCGATGTGACCCCCGAGACGACGTTTGAGACCCTGGGCAAGGGCTCGATGAAGATGATTGCCCTGACGTCCATGATCGAGAACGAGCTCGATGCCGAGGTTCCCGTTCGCGAGGTCATGGTCATGAAGACCATCGGCGAGCTTATCGAGCGCACTGCCGAAGAGATGGAGTAACTGCCATGGACCTGATGCAGACCCTGCGCGAGCAGGCTGCCGCCAAGCCTATGCGCGTTGCTTTTCCCGAGGGCGAAAACGAGACCATGATGCAGGCGGTCGCAAAGATCGCTGCCGAGCATCTTGCCGAATGCGTGCTGGTTGGCGACGGCGGTAAGCTCAAGGAGCTTGCCGACGAGCGCGGTATCTCCCTTGACGGCATCGAGATTGTCGATGTGACCGACGAGGAGGCGAACGCCGCCTGCTGTGAGCGCTACCTTTCGCATCCGGATTGCAAGTTTAAGTCCAAGGGCGCCGCGCGCCGTATGACGCGCCCGCTTGAGCGCGCTCTTATTTTGCAGGTGCTCGGCGATGTCGACGTAATGTTCGCCGGCATCGATAACGCCACGGGCGATATTATCCTGGCGGGACAGACCATCGTCGGCCTTGCCGACGGGGTGGACACCGTGAGCTCGTGCGGTATCGCCGACATTCCCAATTGGAACGGCGGTGAAGGCGGCCTTTTGGCTTTTGGCGATTCCGCCGTTTGCGTTGACCCCACGAGCGAGGAGCTTGCCTCGATCGCGATTTCGTCGAGCGAGACGGTGCGCTCGCTGACCGGATGGGATATCCGTTGCGCACTGCTTTCGCATTCGACTGACGGTTCGATGGATAACGAACTTGTCGACAAGGTGCGTCGTGCTCGCGAGATTGCCAACGATCGCCGTCCCGATCTTGCCATCGACGGCGAGTTCCAGTTTGATTCGGCGATTAACCCCAAGGTTGCGGCCAAGAAGGTACATCGTGAGTCCGCTGTTGCGGGCCAAGCCAACGTGGTCATCTGGCCCGATATCAACGTAGGCAATATCGGCGTCAAGATCATCCAGAATCTGACCGGTGCAAATGCCTACGGCCCCATGCTTCAGGGCTTCAAGAAGATCGTGTGCGATTGCTCGCGCTCTGCGCCCGTCGACGAGATCGTCGGCAACGTGGTGATGAGCTGCGTGCGTGCCCAGGCGCTTAAGGAGGCTTAAGGCATGTCCGATAAAAAGACTCCCTGGCGTGTCCTGGTAATCAACCCGGGTTCCACTTCCACGAAGGTGGGCGTTTTTGAGGGCGATGAGTGCAAGCTCAGCAAGAACGTTGCGCACGATGCAAAGGACCTTGCCCAGTTCGACGGGGTTTCGGCTCAGATGCCGTATCGCTGCGATCTGATTCTTGGAGCACTGGAGGAGGCGGGCCTAAAGCTCGAGGACTTTGATGCATTTGTCGGTCGCGGCGGCGGCTTACTTTCGCTGCCCGGCGGCACGTATGCCATCAATGAGGTCATGCTCGAGCATGCCCGCATCGGTGCGAACGGCATTCAGCACCCGGCGCAGCTGGGTCCCCAGATTGCCCATGAGTTCGCCTCAAAGACGGGAAAGCCCGCTTTTGTGGTGAATCCTCCCGATACCGACGAGCTGTGCGACCTCGCACGTATGACGGGCATTAAGGGTGTGTATCGAAACGTGCATCTGCACGCCCTTAATCTCAAAGAGACCGCCATCCGCCATGCGGCAAAGCTCGGTCGCCCCTACGATGAGTGCAACTTCATCGTTTGCCATATCGGCGGCGGCATCTCTATCTCGGCTCATCTTAAGGGCAAGATGGTTGACGGCAACGACATCGTCGGCGGCGAGGGCCCCATGGCACCGACGCGCTGCGGATCGGTTCCCGCGATCGAGGTCGCAAAGTACACCGCGGAACACGGCCTTGATGTCGCCCGCGCCCATTGCATGAAGACCGGCGGTTTCGTTGACCTTTTGGGTACCTCCGATGCCATCGAGGTGTGCGATCGTGCTGCAGCGGGCGATAAGGCCGCAACTCGCGCCTGGGATGCAATGGTCTACCAAATCTGCAAGTGGATTGGCGAGATGGCCTGTGTGCTGAAGGGCGATGTCGACGGCATCTTGCTCGGAGGCGGCATGGTCCACAGCAAGGAGCTCGTTGCCTCGATTGAGGAGTGCTGCTCTTGGATCGCCCCCGTATCGGCTTATCCCGGCGAGTTTGAACTCGAGGCGATGGCGTCCGGCGCCTGCCGCGTGCTCGATGGCGTCGAGGAGGCGCTCGTGTACAGCGGAGAGCCCGTGTTCGCCGGATTCAACGACTGATAGTGCTGTATTTGGGGCGGCCGATGGTGACGTCCGGCCGCCCCGACCCTTTTCTTTAAGTGTAAGGATGGATCATGGATAAAACCAAGATTAAGTACCTGGTGGGCATTTATGCCGCCGCCATGTGCATTATGGGCATGTCGGTGCCCGTCCCCATCGTGGCCTCTGTCGCGGCGGCGTTTCCCAACGAAAACATCGCTGCCGTCCAGATGATCATCGGCATCATCCCGTTGATGATGGCGCTGTCCGCTATGCTCGTTTCTTCCCAGCTCGCCTCTCGCGTGTCCAAGAAGAAGACGACGCTTGTCGGTCACGTTATCGTGATGCTGGCAGGCGCCTCGGTGCTGGTGTTCCACGACTCACTCGGCCAGGTCTTAGCGGCTTCTGCCGTGATGGGCCTTGGCCTCGGCGCCGTGCAGAACTCGACCGACGCCTTGATCGCCGACTATTTCGGCGGAAAGCAGCGCTCGTTTGTCATGGGCATCTACTCCACTTTTGTTGCACTGGGCGGCATTATCTGGACGATGGTTTCCGGCATTTTGGGTTCTGCCGAGTGGTTCCACAGCTATGCGGCGTACTTCATCATGATCATTTTCATCGTGATCGAGGCTGTTTGCCTTCCCGAGGGTCATCTTGAGCCCAAGCGCAAGGTCAACGTGTTTGCCAATATGCCTAAAGAGGTCGCAAATATCACGCTCATGAGCTTTGTGTTCGTACTCACGTTCCAGCTCTTCAGCTCCAACGTTTCGCTGCTTGTCGTGGGTCGCGGCTTTGGCGGTACCGTGGAGTCCGGTCTTGCCTCTACCGTTATGACCGTTGCCGGTATTGCGGCTGGTCTTTTGGTCGGTCCGCTGTTTGCCAAGTTTAAGAACCTGGCTATGCCGATCGCATGGGGCGTGACGCTCGTTGGCCTGGGCATGACGCTGGTTGCGCCCGCCTTTATGGTGCTGTGCGTTGCGGGCTTTGTCGTTGCGCTGGGCAAGGAGACCTACGTGCCGCTGGAGGGCAATTTTGCCGCCGGCAACTCTGCCCCCGAGGGACGTGCGTTTAACCTCGCCATTGGCATGGCAGGCATCAACTTTGACATGGCACTGTCTCCCATTGTGTTTGAGGCCGTGACGTCGCCGTTTGGTGCAACGATTGACCAGAAGTTCATCGCCGGCATGATCGTCTGTGCGGCTTGTGTCGTCTTTGGCGCCATTAAGTATCGCAAGCTCACCCCGGCCCAGCTTGCCGAGGCCGAGACGATGGCGGCCAGCGGCGAGGCGGAGTAGCCGCTCTTGTAGTTGCTTCGCCGCACATCATGTTTTATCGGGGCCGCCGACATATGCCGGCGGCCCTCTTTCTATCAATGACTTTGAAAGGCTTTAGGCTATGAAGTTACCTGTCAACCGCGTTATCGGTATTCTCAACGGCTTCTTCAACCCGCTATTGCTCTGCGCGTTTCTCCCCATCATTGAAGGGGCGCCTGGCTTGGATCTGACGAGCCCCACGGGCTTTTGGGGACAACTCATCGTGGCCACGGTGATCGCCGAGGTTCTGAGCGCACTCCCGCTGTTTGGCAAAACGGTTGGTATGTGCCTGGACTTTTTTGGTTTTGAGCAGGGGAGTGCATCGCACAAGATCGCCGGTACGGTCATCGGCGCCACGCTCCTTTTTATGGTGATCGGTTTTGGCGAGATTGCCTTCCAGGGAGGATTCGGAACGATTGAAGGCCGTACGTTCTTCGCGCGCTGGGCGGGCCTTGTCACAAAGGGGTGGGCTTTTGTGGTTATCGCCGGCGTGCTGCTCGATCCCTTTACAGCGGCTCTCGGCCGCATGATAGCTCGCGAAGAGAACTAATAGCTCCTCGCCTATCGAATGCCGGCGGACGGGGTGCCGGGGCTGTAGTCTTCCGAGCGTTTGCAGCCCCGTCGCTCCGTCCGCCGGCATTCGACCGCAACATGTTGGTCAAGCATAATCTTTTGGATTCTTTTCGCGTGAGCGGCTTGGTTTTGGTAGGATTTGTCGGCGGCTTGACTAGGGGGTTTTATAACTGCCTTGCAGGTAGCCGCGTTGGTAACGTTTTACCGACTTGCCAAGAAACCCTCATAATTAATGTGTCTGTAAAATGACCAATTGCTTTGACCTGCTGAAACACTATATGTTGTGTTTAACCTAAAAAAAGAATACAGGATATAGAGGCGTCTTTGTCGTATGATAGATGTCGGACAGAGAACGAAGACCTTGTTCGTCCCATTTGGACACGCCTTTGAGCCGCTTGATCGGCCGCGAGGATTGTCCGCATGAGGACCTATGGTTTATCGAGAACACAGATTGCGCGACGGCGCCGCAAGACAGGGACAAGCCCTGCCAGGCATCGTTTGGCTCTGAAGCGCAATGGGATTACGACGCGAAAGAGGCAAGAGGATGAAGATCATCAAGCGCAGCGGCACCGAGGTTGCCTTTGACATCGATAAGATCGTCAATGCGATTCGCGCCGCCAACTTGGAGGTCGAGGAGGGCTCTCGTCTTACCGACCGCCAGGTGATCTACGCGGCGCAAAACGTCGCCGAGGCATGTGAGAAGGCCGGCCATACCGTATCGGTCGAGGAGATCCAGGATCTGGTCGAGGACGAGATCATGCGTCTCGACTGCTACGAGGTCGCTCGCCGCTACATCATCTATCGTTATGTTCAGAGCCTGAAGCGCCAAAAGAACACGACCGACGACAAGATCCTGTCGCTGATCGAGTGCAATAACGAAGAGGTTAAGCAGGAGAACTCCAATAAGAATCCGACCGTCAATTCCGTTCAGCGCGACTATATGGCCGGCGAGATTTCCAAGGACCTGACCCAACGCGTGCTGCTGCCCCAGGAGATCGTGGATGCCCATAATGAGGGCCTGATCCATTTCCACGATTCGGATTACTTTGCCCAGCACATGCACAACTGCGATCTGGTGAACCTGGAGGACATGCTCCAGAACGGCACCGTTATCTCGGGCACGCTGATCGAGAAGCCGCACAGCTTCTCGACCGCCTGCAACATCGCGACGCAGATTATCGCCCAGGTTGCTTCCTCCCAGTACGGCGGTCAGTCTATTTCGCTGACCCATCTCGCCCCGTTCGTTGAGGTGAGCCGTCAAAAGATTCGCGGCGAGGTCGCTCGCGAGCTTGAGGAGCTCGGTGTTTCGGCATCTGCCGAGAAGGTTCGCGAGGTCGTTGAGGAACGCCTGCGCGATGAGATTCGTCGCGGCGTCCAGACGATTCAGTATCAGGTCGTGACCCTTATGACCACGAATGGCCAGGCGCCGTTCGTGACGGTCTTTATGTATCTCAATGAGGCCCGTACGCCCCAGGAGAAGCACGACCTTGCCATGATTGTGGAGGAGACGCTTCGTCAACGCTATGAGGGCGTTAAGAACGAAGCCGGCGTGTGGATCACCCCGGCGTTTCCCAAGCTCATCTACGTGCTCGAGGACGATAACATCCGCGAGGATTCGCCGTACTTCTATCTGACCAAGCTCGCCGCCAAGTGCACCGCCAAGCGCATGGTGCCCGACTACATCTCCGAGAAGAAGATGCGCGAGCTCAAACTGTCTAAGGGCGAGACCGCCGGCAACGGCGATTGCTATACCTGCATGGGTTGCCGCAGTTTCCTGACGCCCGACCGTTCGGGCAACGGCTTTAACAATGTCGCCAACGCTCTGAACTATGACCCGACCAAGCCTAAGTACTATGGTCGCTTTAACCAGGGTGTTGTGACCATCAACCTGCCCGATGTTGCGCTGAGCTCGCATCAGGACATGGACAAGTTCTGGAAGATCTTCGATGAGCGCCTTGAGCTGTGCCACCGCGCCCTGCTGTGCCGTCATGAGCGCCTGATGGGCACGCTTTCGGATGCTGCGCCGATTCTTTGGCAGTACGGTGCCTTGGCGCGCCTTAAGAAGGGCGAGACGATCGACAAGCTGCTCGTGGGCGGTTATTCCACCATTAGCCTGGGTTACGCCGGTCTGTATGAGTGCGTCAAGTACATGACGGGCCACAGCCACACCGAGAAGGAGGGCACGCCGTTTGCCATGGCCGTCATGCAGCACATGAACGACAAGTGCGCCGAGTGGAAGGCCGAAAGCGATATCGACTTCTCGCTGTACGGCACCCCGCTTGAGTCGACGACCTACAAGTTCGCCAAGTGCCTGCAGCGCCGTTTCGGCATTATCCCGGGCGTGACGGACAAGGGCTACATTACTAACAGCTATCACGTCCACGTGTCCGAGGAGATCGATGCCTTCGACAAGCTTAAGTTTGAGGGTATGTTCCAGCAGCTTTCGCCGGGCGGTGCTATCTCCTACGTTGAGGTTCCCAACATGCAGGACAACCTCAAGGCGGTCATTCGCGTAATGCAGTACATCTACGACAACATCATGTACGCTGAGCTCAACACCAAGAGCGATTACTGCCAGGTGTGCGGCTATGACGGCGAGATTCGCATTGTCGAGGACGATGGCAAACTGGTGTGGGAGTGCCCCAATTGCGGCAATCGTGACCAGGAGAAGATGAATGTCGCCCGTCGCACGTGC
This sequence comes from Collinsella sp. LCP19S3_C9, assembly GCF_052121575.1. Lineage (NCBI taxonomy): Bacteria > Bacillati > Actinomycetota > Coriobacteriia > Coriobacteriales > Coriobacteriaceae > Collinsella > Collinsella sp. LCP19S3_C9. The sequence continues at coordinate 99,267 of NZ_JBQKDZ010000004.1, read as the reverse complement.
GGCTACATCGGTACCCAGTTCTGGAACCAGGGTCGAACCGAGGAGATCCGCGACCGCGTGCTGCATCTCTAATAACCATCCCAGGCTGCCCCGTAGCGAGGCCCCGGACCTTTACTCGCTATTTCGGACAGCCCTGGCTCACGACGGAGGCGCCACTGGCGCCTCCTGTTCGTGCGGAACTCATATCGAGCAAAGGTCCGGGGCCTCGCTACGGGGCAGCCAAGTTGATGTAGCTGAGATGCAGTATGCGGTCTGCTCACTCCTCGAAGTTCTTGGCGGAAATAATTCGAGCTGCAGCTGCGATTTACTTGCGATGGCGGTTGAGCCGCAACCCAGTTTTTATTGGACCTCGAACCCCATACTCGATGTTCGCTTTGTTCACCGAGTGTCGCTCGCGAGGGATCTGGAGCATATCGTCCCGCCCGCAGTTTCGCAGGCCGAAGGCCGAGAATGTTTGAGGACGGGATGATATGCTCCAGACCCCCAGGAAGGTTACCTATGAACTACGCGAACATTAAGTATTTCGACATTGCTGATGGAGAAGGCGTTCGTACTTCTCTGTTTGTGAGTGGGTGCCGTCGTGGGTGCAAGAATTGTTTTAACTCCGTCGCGTGGGACTTTGCCGCGGGTGAACCGTTCGATCGTGCCGTCGAGGACAAAATCATCGAGAGTCTTGATCATCCCTTTATTGATGGCCTGACGATTCTGGGCGGGGAGCCTATGGAACCCGAGAACCAGGCGGGGCTCGTTGATTTTATCGAACGCGTGCGTGCGACCTATCCTGTGGAGTCTGGGAAGACCATTTGGTGCTTTACCGGTGATGTGCTCGAGGAACTAATGCCGGGCGGCCGCCACCATACCGACGTGACGGACCGTATCCTTGCTTGCCTCGACATGCTGGTAGACGGTCCGTTCGTTCAAGATCTGTACGATATCTCGTTGCGCTTTAGGGGCTCGAGCAATCAGCGCGTGATCGACATGAACGCCACGCGCGCTCGTGCTGCGCGCGAGGGCGTTGCGCTTTGCGACGCTGTGGAGCTTTGGCGGGACGATCCGGTCTATTCGACCCATACTATGTAGCTGGAAGAGGTTGCGTGCCAGCGTGGTACCATAGCGCGAACGCGAAATCGAAAAAAGTGAGGCCCAGATGGTCGATCAGGAAAAAGTCGAGACTGCTATTAAGCTGCTGCTTGAAGGTATAGGCGAGGACCCAACTCGTGAGGGCCTACTGGAGACCCCGGCACGCGTCGCCCGTATGTATGGCGAGATTGCCGGCGGTATGGGCCGGAGTGCCGAGGAGCACCTGTCCAAAACCTTTGCCGTCGCTTCGAACGATTTGGTTATCGAGCGCGACATTACGTTTTACTCGCTGTGCGAGCACCATCTGCTGCCGTTTTATGGCAAGGCTGCGATCGGCTATATCCCTAACGGTCGCGTGGCGGGTCTGTCTAAGCTTGCTCGCACGGTTGAGGTCTATGCCCGTCGTCTGCAGCTGCAGGAGCAGCTGTGCGCGCAGGTTGCCGATGCCCTCATGGAGTATCTTGCTCCCCAAGGGGCGATCGTGCTGATGGAAGCCGAGCATATGTGCATGACCATGCGCGGCGTGCAAAAGCCCGGTACCAAGACCGTAACGCTTGCTCGTCGCGGTGTCTTTGAGACCGATCCCGCGCTCGAGGAGCGATTCTTTAGGATGCTGGGCCGCTAACCATGAGAGTCGTCAACGACTTTACATCGAAGACCGATGAGGGGACGCCGCGTCGCGGCTTTATGGCTTCGGGCCTGACTCCCTTTGGCGCCATGCCTCGCATTGATTACATTTGTGCCAACGGGCTGTTCCGGCGACACCTGGGCAACATTGCACAGTTGGAATCGGGGCGCATCTTTTGCCGCCACGGTATTGACCATCTGCTGGATGTCGCGCGCATTATGTGGATTAAGAATCTTGAGGAACAGCTCGAATTTGACCGCGAGGTCATCTACGCCACGGCACTTCTTCACGATATCGGCAAAGATGAACAGTATGAATCGGGTATATCCCATGATGTTGCAAGCGAGCGCGTCGCTGATGCGATTCTTGGCGGCATGCCCGATGACGTGGCATTTGATCCGGCCGATGCCGCGGCCATTAAGACGGCCATTTTAGGCCATAGAAAGCTGCGCGTGAACAGCCAACCGCTGGAGCGTCTGCTCTATGCAGCCGACAAAGCGTCGCGCGCCTGCTTTGCATGCCCCGCGCGCAATGCCTGCAACTGGAGCGATGATAAAAAGAACCTGTCGATTCGCGTGTAGTTGGTTTGCGCGGTCGGGGTTCTAAACGAAGGAGACGATCGCGATGGGTAACAAGAAACTGCCCGAGAATGCAACCAAGACTGAAGGCGCCGAGCTCGCCCGCCGTGGAAGGGGCGAAATATCCACCGCAACGGCGGTGCCCCACGTGAGCTATGACGATCTGCGCCATGCCGATCGCATCACCGTTGAAGGTCTTGAGGTCTTTGCCAACCACGGCGTGTATCCCGAGGAGAACGCCCTGGGTCAGAAGTTCATCGTGTCCTTGGTGCTCTATGCCGACCTGCGTGCAGCAGGGGAGCACGATAACCTGGATGCCTCGATTGACTACGGCTCGGTGTGCCACGATGTCGATGGCTATCTGCGCGAGCATACGTTTAAGCTCATCGAGGCCGCAGCCGAGGGCGTGGCCCAGATGCTGCTACGTCGTTACCCTCTGCTGCTCGGCGTGCGTGTTAAGCTCGATAAGCCTTGGGCGCCCGTCGGTCTTCCCCTGGCAAGCTGCGGTGTCGAGATCGAGCGCGTGCGCTAACCGGTTCTAATACGTCTCTATGGGTGGCTGCTTGAGCCGCTGCGACAGAGCTCTATTGTTGGGGCAGTACGTGTCGAGCAGGGCGTGAAACCGCTGATTGTGGCTTGGCTCGAGCAAGTGGACGAGCTCGTGGGCGACAACCATGTCAAGGCACTCGACGGGGTAGGCGGCAAGCTCGCGTGCGATGCGAATGGCACCGGTTTTGGGCGTACACGAGCCCCAGCGCGTTTTCATGCTGCGCACGGAAGCGCGGGAAGCGACGACACCCATTGCGATTTCGTATGTGCGCACCATATCGCGCAGCGCCGTGGTGACCTCGGATGTATAGAGCTGGTCGATGCGGGCTTGGAGCTCATCGGGCGTTAGGCCGTCGAGGGCCGTGCGCTGCTTTGCCTGCGCGCGCCCACTTGGCTCGTCGGTACCCATAAAACTTGCGAAGGTGGCCTGTTTGGGTCGCGGTGCGGGTGATGCAAAGTTGTGATCGAGCGCATCTTGTACCGTGATGGGCTTGCCCCAAAGCGCAATGATGGACGAGGGGCTGAGCGGCTCTCGCTCCGTCGCCTGACGTTGCTCGCGCTGGGCAAGTCGGCTGATAATCCAGGCGCTGTTGCGCTTCACAAATGCTTCGATACGCTCGCGGGTGGCGCCGAGCGGCGCACTGGCGTGGACCTCACCGCTCGATGTGACGCGTAGGTTGAAGTTCTTGACACGCTTTTTGGTAACGACGACGGGGATGGGCATCCCATCCGGTCGGGATACGGAAATCGTAAACTGCTGCGTCAAAAGCGGTCCTTCAGATTGGGGACGGGCCGGCATGTCGACCGTTCGGCATGCCGGCCCGCTCAAGGGATGTGAAATTAATAACGCTCAAAGAAGGCAAGCGCGTTGTCGCTGCAGAGCTTTTGCATCACGGTCTTGCCAAAATGCTTGGAGAGCATGTTCTGGAACTCGGGCATCTTGCTGGCATCGGAGAGGAAAGCGGGCACCGTGGCGCCGTCCCAGTCGCCGCCGAGCGCGATGACGTCCTCGCCGCCCAGGTCGAGCCAGTGCTCGATATGTGCCGCCAGCTGATCGAAGGTGACGTCTGCGGCGGTCTTGTCGGTTGCGTCGTTGGAAAGGAACTCGCTGCAGTAGTTGAGGCCGACGATGCCACCCATGTCGCGAATGGTGCGGAACTGGTCGTCGGTAAGATTGCGTTTGGCGCCGCAAACCGCACGGGAGTTGGAGTGGCTGGCGACGAAGGGACGCGTGGCGCGGACGGCGACCTCGTCAAGGCACTCATCGTTGAGATGGGAGACGTCAAGCACCATGCCGGCGTGCTCCATCTGCGTAAGTGCCTCGATGCCGGCGGCGGTGAGGCCGGCGTGGGTATCGTGTCCGCTCGCGAGCGGCCCCTGCGCGTTCCAGCTGAGTGATGACATGAGTACGCCCAAGCTCTTGAGCACCTCGATCAGTGCGGGGTCCTCGGCAAAGAACGTGGCGTTTTCGATGGTGTGGATGCAGGCGACCTTGCCGTCCTTGAGCGCGGGGCGAATGTCCGCGGCGCTGCGCACGTTGACCATGCGGTCGTGGTTGAGCATGGCCTGGCCGCTCATATGCGCCATGATCTGCGCCTGGAAGCGCGCGGCGTGGGCGGTGGGAATCTCGTCGGGGATAAACGTGGCGAAGCACTGTGCCCACGGCGTGTTGCCGATCTTTGCGAGCGAGATGGCGCAGGCATTGCCCTCGATGAGGTCGAAATCTTGCGGATGCGTCTCGTCGCCGGGGAAATAACCGTCGGTGCCGGCGGTAAAGCGCAGGTCGAGATCGAGCGTGGCCCAGCCGATGCGGTCGGCGGTGTCGCAGTGCAAGTCAAATACGGGATATGCCATGGTTCCTCCGGTTGCAGCGTTTCTTTGCAAACTGTCTTCGAATTGTATGACTAGGGTATAGTTAGCGCCATACGTTCATGGCGGCCCGCGTTGTGTGCCGCCCTTATCACGGAGGTTTCCATGTCCAACCAGGGCAAGAAGGTCAAGACTCATTATCGCGGCACGCTCGACGATGGCACGCAGTTCGATAGCTCCTACGATCGCGGCGAGCCGCTGGAGTTCACCTGCGGTGCCGGTCAGATGATCAAGGGCTTCGATGCCGCCGTTGTCGACATGCAGGTGGGCGAGAAGAAGTCCGTGCACATTCCTGCTGCCGATGCCTACGGCGAGCACAATCCCGAGATGGTTATCACCTTCCCGGCCGAGCAGGTTCCCAACATCGAGCAGATCGAGAAGGGCATGAAGCTCTTCCTGTCCACGCCGAGCGGCATGCCTGTCCCTGCCGTTGTCATCGATGTGACGCCCGAGGCCGTGACGCTCGATGCTAACCACGAGCTGGCCGGCAAGGATCTCAACTTTGATATCGAGCTCGTCGAGGTCGAGGATTAGAGTATGCCTGAACGCTTGGTTTCGACGACATGCTTGGGAAATCTCAACGATCCGTCCTATGAACTCCTGCTTCGTCGGGAGCTGGGTGGCATCTTTGAAGTTGACGAGCTACTGCTCGATTGGGACCAGGCTGATGCATGCGCGTTTGCGGGCGTGACGGAGCTGGGGCGCACGGTCGATGTTCGGCTGGATACTGCCGACGGCAGTCGTCTTGCCGACGGCGACGTGCTCGCCATCGACCGTTCGGGCATGGTGCCCGTGGCGGTTGTCGTGCGCCTGCGCAGCGCCGAGGTTTATTTGGTCGAAGTCGACCGCATGGATCCGATTGCGCTCGCGCATGCGTGCTGGGAGATCGGCAACATGCATGCGCCGCTTTTCCGAGGCGATTCGGACGAGCATACCGTGCGCATGTATACGCCGGTGCAGCCTGTTTTGGGCCGCATGCTCCGGGGCGTCGAGGGCGTTATGCTCTCGGTGGTTAGCCGTGAACTCGATACGGACCGGCGTTTTGCGTCGAGTGCGGCGTATGCCGTTGTGAGCATGGCTCCCGACTTTACGATCGTAAAAAAGGCGCGCGGTTAACGTGCGTATGAGCAAGACGGAATTTGAGAGGCAGCTATTCAAAGTCCGTCTTGCTGTTGATGAGGTGCTGTGGGGGAAAGCATATGGGTCTTGAGGGAATCAAGCTGATTGCATGCGATTTGGACGGCACGTTGCTGCATCCGGGGGAGTGCGAGCCGCGTTCCGAGGCCTTTGAGCTCATCGATGAGCTGCATCGTCGTGGCATCGTGTTTATGCCGGCGAGCGGCCGTCAATATGCGAGCTTGCGCTATCTGTTTGCCCCGGTGGCCGATGAGCTCGCCTATGTATGCGAAAACGGAGCCCTCGTGATGAGCGAGGGGCGTGCCGTTGTCAAGCGTTCCATGGAGCGTAACCTTGCTATGGATATCGCAAATGCCGTGGTTGCGTATCCCCATGCCGACGTGACCCTTTCCTGCGAGGGGCACCTCTACACCATGAGCGGCAACGATGCATTCGTCGACCATTTGCGCTACGAGGTCCATTGCGATGTGGCGGTGGTCGACCGCCCCGAGGACATCGACGAGGACGTCATTAAGATCGCGTTTCAAACGCCCGAGACAGAGCAGCCGGCGGCGCTGGAGTATTTCGTCCGTCGCTTTGGCGACCGGGTCGATGTGATGACGTCGGGAACCGAATGGACCGACTTTATCGGCTTTGATTCGGGCAAGGGGTCCGCGCTTGCCGATTATGGTCGTGCGCTGGGGATCTCACCTAACGAAATGATGGCGTTTGGCGATAATGAAAACGACCGCGACATGCTCAACGTGGTGGGCCATCCCTATCTGATGGAGAGCTGCAATCCCAGTATGCGCGGTATCAACGACCGCGTCCGTTACGTGTGCACGGTCGAAGAAGAGCTGCGTCGCCTACTTGCTGAGTAGACATTTGGGACATGCCTGGAAATCTTCCTTTTGCCGCAATCGGTGAAAAGTTGATTTTAAGGCATGCCCCAAAATCTACCTACAGTTGGGGCAGAGGCCCTCGAAGATGGTGTAGTGCGAGCTGACGCTCCATCCGATTTGTTCGGATGCCCTGGCGTCGAGCTGGGTATTGAAGGGGAGCGGCACATCGATGACGCGGCCACACGAGGTGCAGATGATATGCGCATGCGGTTCGATGGCACGATCGAAGCGGCTGCCGCCCGGCGTTTTAATCGAGAGAATCTCCCCGGCATCGGCCAAGAGATTGAGGTTGCGGTAGACCGTACCGCGGCTGATTTTGTCATCCTGCGCGCGCACAGCGTTGTAGATCTCTTCGGCGGTGGGATGGTTGTAGCTTTGGCGCACGGCATCAAGAACTAGCTTTCGCTGCCTGGTATTCCTTCTTTGCACCGCCATGCGCCTCGCCTCTTTTCTATTAACGATCGTAGGTAAATGATACCGTATTTAGCACACAATACTAATAATGAGGAGTGAAACCGTCTTCATTGGCAAGTGGGGCTCGGACCTGGGCGTCTACGAGGCGAAAACGCGTTCCCATGCGCTCGTAGGAGGCATGAAGCGCCTCGAGATGAGATAGGATGTTTGCTGGAGCTCCCTGTATCTCCATCTCGACTGAGCCGTCTTCCATGTTACGCACCCAGCCGGTGAGTGCGCGTGCCTGCGCGAGGTTGGTGTTGGTAAAGCGAAAACCAACGCCTTGGACCTGTCCCTCCCAGCGCAGGAAATAGCGCAGGGGAGTGTCTTGAGTGGCCTCGTCGCTTGCGAGCACAGTAAGCCTGCGGCGCAGCTCGAGCTCGACGCCAGAGGGCTTTTGGGGCTCGCGGCTGCCGCCGGCGACGCCCGAGAAAAGCTTGTCGAAAATACCCATCGCTAGGCCTGCTTGACAGAATCGGCGGGGAAGGTAATGCCGGCCTGTTGGCGCACGGCATCCATGATGCGCAGCGAGACAAGCGTGACGTCGCGATAGTGGCCAAGCTCGTGACGTCCCGCCGGGGTCTCCCAAATCTCTTCCTTGACGTTATCGATGCCGCCGATGGCGGTGATAAAGTCTGCGAGTTCGTATTCCATGGTGTTGCTCGATTTGGGAAGGTCGAGCACGCGGCCGTTGTCGCTCTGTTCGCGCGGCGCCTCGGTCGCCGAGCCGCGTACGACATCGCCGCGATAGTCGATGCGGACGTTGCGGGGCGTGGACAGATGGTCAATCTGGATAGTGCCACGCTCGCCTTCGATCTGCGAGGGCAGTAGGTCATTCGTAATTTTGGAGTGCGCGAGCTCGACGGAGATACGGCCACCGCCGTAGCTGGCGAGGATGGAACCGCAGCCATCGATGGGGCCATGGGTGAGCTCTTGCGTGGTGGGGTCGAGCAGAGTAGCCATGCTCGTAAGGCCGGAGGGCATGCCGAAGATCTCGACCATGGGCTCGACGGTGTAGACGCCAATATCCATGAGGGAGCCCGAGGCCATGTGGCAGTCGAAGATGTTGGTGGCGCGTCCCGCGAGAACCTCGTTGTAGCGTGAAGAATACTTGCCAAAGCGCAGTGAGGCGCGACGAATGGGCGCAATCTCGCCCAGGGCGTCCTCGATGGCGTGGAAAGCGGGGTCATGGAGCGGGCGCATGGCCTCGAGGGCTACGACGCCCGCCGCCTCGGCGGCGCGGAAGACTTCCAGCGCCTGCGCCTCGGTGGCGCAGAAGGGCTTCTCGACGATGACGTGCTTGCCGCTGGCGATGCAGGCAAGGGCCTGCTCGTAGTGAAGTGCGTTTGGGCTGCCGATATAGACGGCGTCGACGTCGGCGGCTGCTGCAAGCTCATCAAGTGAAGTAAAGTTTCGTTCGCCGCCGTGCTCGGCAGTAAAGGCGGCGCCGCGCTCGGCGTTGCGCGAGAGCGTGCCTACGAATACAGCCTGGTCGTTGGCATTGACGACCTGGATAAAGTCGTCGGTGATCATGGATGTGCCGATGGTCGCGATGCGCAGCATACGTCCCCCTTGCGTTGTTTTGGTCTACAGGATGAGTGTAGCGCGTGGGGATATAAAGCTGCGCGAAAACGCTATTACAGGTCGCTCTCGTTAAAGCCGGTGTCGATATCGAGGTTGACTCCATCGGCCGCAGTGGTGGCGAGCTCGTCGCAGCGCTCGTTGAGCTCGTGGCCGGCATGCCCCTTAACCCAGATGAACTCCACCTTATGCTTGCTCTTTGCGGCAAGCAGGCGCTCCCACAGGTCGCGGTTCTTAACGGGCTGCTTGTTGGCAGTTTTCCACCCGCGCTTTTTCCAACCGTCGATCCAGTGCTTGTTAAAGGCGTTGACGACGTACTGCGAGTCGGAGTGGACCTCGACCTCGCAGGGACGGTTGAGTGCCTCGAGCGCCACGATGACCGCCATGAGCTCCATGCGGTTGTTGGTGGTCTTGACGTAGCCACGCGAAAGCTCGGAGGTGAAGGTCTTGCCGGCGGGGTTGGTGTATTTGAGCACGGCGCCGTAGCCACCGCGTCCCGGATTGGATCGAGCCGAGCCGTCGGTATAGATGATGACCTTCACAGACTTCCTTTCGTCGAGTTCCTCTCTTGCGGCTGTCTATTGTATCGCCGGTCCATCCTGTTTTATGCGAGGCGCGCCGCTCCACAAGGATGGTGGAGACGTTGTCGCCAAGAAAGATGGGCGACCTGAATTGTCAAGAGCTAGAGGGCTTTTAAATCTGCCATTTCTATCCCGTCCCCAAATGGTTGGTTTTCGTGGATGATGCGATCGAGTTCGTCGAGGTATTGCCGCAGCAGGGGAGAGGGCTTGCGCTCATCGTGCATGATGTAGCCCACGCGCATCGTTGGAGCGTCTGCCAACGGGATCGATGCCATGCCCCATTGCATTTCATTGGAGAGGACACCGGTCGACAAAGTGTAACCGTTCGACGTGATGAGCAGATTGGTGAGCGTGCCACGGTCGGAAACGCGGATGTTGCGGTCGCAGGGGATATAGCTAAACGGCTCCTCGGCGTAATAGAAGGAGTTTGAGGTCCCCTGCTCAAAGCTGTAGCGCGTATAGGGCGTAAGGTCGGCAAGCGATAGCTGGGGGCGGCGTGCGAGCGGATGGCGCTCGCTAACGAAGACGTGGACCGTTGCATCGAAGAGGGGATGGAAGCTTGCGCGGGCGTCGGCGAAGGCCTTCTGCAGGACGCGGGCGTTAAAGTCATCCAGATACAGAATGCCGATATCGCTGCGAAATGCGCGGACGTCGTCGATGATCTGTGACGTGGTGGTCTCGCGCATGATGAACTCAAACTTACTGTCGCGGCAGCGCTCGACGACGTTGACAAAGGCTTCGACCGAAAAAGCGTAGTGCTGGGCCGAGACGGCAAGGCGTGCCTGGGGTGTGCCGCCGTCCTCGTAGCGGGCCTCGAGCATATCGGCCTGCTCTACGACCTGGCGCGCATAGCCTAAAAGCTCGGTGCCGTCGTTGGTGAGTGTGACGCCGCGGCTGGAGCGCGTAAAGATTTCCAGACGGAGCTCCTGCTCTAGGCTTTTGACGGCGTTGGAGATATTGGATTGCGCGGTATAGAGGCGCTGAGCTGCGGCGTTGATCGAACCGGACTCTGCCACGGCGATCAAAAAGCGAAGCTGTTGGAGGGTCATCGGCGCCCGTCCTTTCGAGTGTTATCTATAAAACCGATAACAGGTTAGCGCTTTTAAGTGATTGACCGCGCGAAACAATGCTCGTACTATTCAAAACACACAAAGGTGGTAGGTAATTAAGCCGACCACGAGAACGGGATGTCAAAAGGAGGACCGCATATGAACTGCTTACTAAGACGAATGCCGGGCTCCTGCTTGCGCCCGTCGGCGTGATCAGGAGACGGCGACTTACTTCTCTTACTCTTATTACTTTTGTTCGATCAAGGAGATCATCATGAGCCAGTTTATCAACAACCCCGAGCACACCTTTGGTTTCGACACCCTGCAGCTGCACGTTGGCCAGGAGAGCGCCGACCCCGCATCCGATTCCCGCGCCGTGCCTATCTACCAGACCACGAGCTATGTGTTCCGCAACTCCCAGCACGCCGCTGACCGCTTTGGCCTTGCCGACGCCGGTAATATCTACGGTCGTCTGACCAACTCCACCCAGGGCGTCTTTGAGGACCGCATTGCCGCGCTCGAGGGCGGCGTTGCAGGTCTTGCCGTCGCCTCTGGCGCCGCCGCCATCACCTATACCCTGCAGGCCCTCGCTCAGGCCGGCGACCATGTGGTGGCCCAAAAGACCATCTACGGTGGTTCCTACAACCTGCTGGAGCACACGCTCTCCCAGTTTGGTGTCGAGACCACCTTCGTCGATGCCCACAACCTGGACGAGGTCGAGGGCGCCATCAGGGACAACACCACGGTCATTTACCTCGAGACGCTCGGTAACCCCAACTCCGATATCCCCAACATCGACGCTATCTCCGAGGTCGCCAAGAAGCATGGTCTTCCGGTTGTCGTCGACAACACCTTCGGCACCCCGTATCTGTTCCGTCCGCTGGAGCACGGCGCCAACATCGTCGTTCACTCTGCAACTAAGTTTATCGGCGGCCACGGCACCTCGTTGGGCGGCGTGATTATCGATGGCGGCAACTTTGACTGGAAGGCGAGCGGAAAGTACGCCCAGATTGCTGAGCCCAATCCCTCCTACCATGGCGTCTCGTTTACCGAGGCCGCCGGCCCCGCTGCCTTCGCGACCTATGTCCGTGCTATCTTGCTGCGTGACGAGGGCGCCTGCATTAGCCCGTTTAACGCCTGGGTCCTGCTCCAGGGCACCGAGACCCTGTCGCTGCGCGTTGACCGCCATGTCGAGAACACCAAGAAGGTCGTTGAGTTCCTGATCGGTGACGGCCACGTCGCCAAGGTGAACCACCCGAGCCTGCCCGAGCACCCCGACCATGAGCTGTACCAGAAGTATTTCCCCCGTGGCGGTGCCTCGATCTTCACCTTTGAGATTAAGGGTGGCCAGGAGGCAGCTTGGAAGTTCATCGATCATCTGCAGGTGTTCTCGCTGCTCGCCAACGTGGCCGACGTCAAGTCGCTCGTCGTGCACCCGGCTACCACCACGCACTCCCAGCTCTCTGCCGAGGAGCTCGCCGAGCAGAACATCACGCCCTCCACGATCCGTCTTTCCATTGGTACCGAGAACGCCGAGGATATCATTTGGGATCTGAAGCAGGCCTTTGCCGCGCTGGACGAGTAAGGCGACTTGTGCAAGGGCCCCTTGCGACTCGATAGGTATAACTGCATAAAATGCCTGCTCAAGGCGCCTGCGCGAACAATGGTTGTGCAGGCGCCTTATTTGCATAGGAAGGGCGCTGTTGCAGGGTTTTTGGCATGCTTTATGCAATCGAGATGTGGAAAACTCCTGTTGAGAGGATGTGAGTTTTACGCAAATGACGTGCACCTTTTGAGAAAAACCGCAGGTCGCGATTTACTCGGGGTACTATGCAGCGCGATCGAATCACACGCAGCTTAAACGCAGCAAAAACTCACTACGGAGGTTTCCAGCTACATGAGGATCGATTCACGAAAACCGAAGGCCGCCGCCCTTTCTGCCACGCTTGCCGTGGCGCTTTTAGTGGGTGCCGGCGTAACCGATGCCCGCGCGGCAACACTGTCCGACGCGGTCGGATCAACGCCGTCCGAGGCGACCCTGATGCAGCCCGTCGACTATCGTAGCGACGGCTTTGGCTCCATGCAGGAGTGGAACGCCTCGATGGGGGCCAAGCGCGATTCCCTAGAGGTCCGCGCGCAGATCATCATGAACATGTACGGTGACTATGCCACCGATGACGAGCGCGCTGTACTGCAGGGTTGTATCGACGGTGCGGGCAGTCTTTTGACGATGGAGGAGGTCGACGCGAAGTCGGCCGAGCTCGACGAGCTTCGCTCCACGCTCGAGGATGCTAAGCGCGAGGCGCTCGAGGCTGCGGCCGTCGAGGCAGAAGCTGCCGAGGCCGTTCAGGCTTCGTATTACAACGCCGGCTCCGGCTCGTCTTACGCGTCTGCTGCGTATTACGCGAACGGCTCGGGCCTGACGCGCTCGAGCGGCGTCAATAACTACAACGGTCGTCGCGAGACCTATTACAGCAGCAACGTGTTGTATCACCACCGCACGGGTGAGTGGACGCTGGATTCCGAGGGCTTTTGGCGTGATTCCGACGGCTACTACGTGGTGGCTGCGAGCGATAAGTCCCAGGGCTCGACCTTTACGGGCTCTAAGGGCGAGTGCAAGGTCTACGATTCGGGTTGCGCAGCCGGAACTACCGATTACTACACCGGTTGGTAATCTGTCGGCATCGATTGCACATGATGGACGGGCGTCTTTACTGAGCTTTCGGGCAATGTAAAGTCGCCCGTTTTTATATGCATTTGGGTTAACAGAGCCCTTACCGTGGCACTACGTTGGGCATATGGGCGCGGGGCACACTAAGTCATGAGAAACAAGGTCTTTCTCGTGGAGGAAGTGATCCCATGAACGCTCGAGATGTCGCTATTGCCGTCGTTGCCCTTTTGATCGGATGTCTTGGTCCGACGGCGGCGTTAGTTGCCGGCTTGCAGTCCACTACGGGTGCTGCTCCTGTGGTTGTGAGCGCCTTGATTGCAGCGGCGCTGTTGGGAAGCGCCGGCGTGGTGCTTTGCCGCGATGACGAGGACGAGGTCCCGGAGTCGCAAAACGAGCCTCAGTTTTAGCCTCGGCCTAAATGCGACAGGCCTTCGCGAGCGATGGGATCCTCGCGAAGGCCTGTCTGCTTACATTGCGCGCGTCGCCGTGCGGGCGAGGCTACCAGCTGCTTTCTATTTCGCGAATCCTCTGGTAGAGCCAATCGTTTTGCGGCACTTGGATATCGTGTTTGGCCGCCAGGCGGCAAATGGTGCCCGCGAACTCCTCGACTTCGGTTTTACGTTGTGCGATGCGGTCCTGCGCCATCGAGGGCATGCCGGCGGGATCGATTCCCTCGATGAGGTGCACCATCTGCGTCAGGTCTGCCTCGGTAAGCCCAACGCCCTCGGCGTTGGCGACCGCAAGTGTCTCGCGCATGGCGGAAACAAAGCAGCGACGCTGCTCGGAGTCCTGTTCCGTGGCGCTCCCGTACGTGCCGCCGTAGGCCATGCAGGTCTGGTTGATGCCATCGTTGAGCATGAGTTTGGCCCACATGCGGTGCGCAATGTCGCTCTCGACGGTATGGGCGATGCCGCAGCGCGTGTAGAGCTCATCGATGGCGGTGACGGTTGCGGGCTCGGTGCCTGCTGCCGCGCCAAAGCGAATCTCGCCCGCATTGGTAAAGGTGAGCGCGCCGTTAAGGAATACGGCGTCCATGCCCTGGCAGATGCCCAGGACGGTGTGCTTCCAGCCAAAGCGCTCGGCTATTTTCTGCTCGCTCGTAATGCCGTTGCACAGCGAGGCGATGAGCGTGTTGGGTCCCACGACGCGCTCCATAGTCTTGAGTGCTTGGTTGAGCCCCGTCGTCTTGACCGTGAGAATGACCAGATCGGCGGGCGTTGCCTCGCTGGCGCGGACGGACTTGAGCGTGCAGGGCTTTCCGTTGACGGTGAGCGCATCGCCCACGTGGCGCTCGAAACGCGCGTCATCCATGACGTATTCGACGGCATCGTTGCCGAGGGTCTTGGCAATCATGCTGCCGTAGAGCAGGCCGACGCCACCCTTGCCGATAAAGGCGACCTTGTTGATCTGCATGTGAATCATCTCCCCATATAAAAGGCGCCCGCATATGGGGCGCCTGATGGATTGTATGCCGCTGGGGCATGTGGCGTACACCGGAGGCTGAATTTAGAAGAACAAATGCATGGGAACTTATGCCGCGGGGCAGATGGCAAAAACGCGCGCGGGATATCCAACGCCATCGCGCACCTTGGGGAAGGTGCAGAAGATGACGGCGCCTGTGGCGGGAAGCTCGTCCAGATGGTCCATGACCTCAATCTGATAGCGGTCGACCGAGAGGATGTACTGCTCGCCGGGGTAGGGGTAGGCGTCCTCGCGTGTGGTCACGGATGCGGGGTCGGTGTCTGCCGGCTCGTGGCCGATAGCGCCGATGTTGCGCTCTTCTACAAGCCATTTGATGGCGTCGAGGTCCCAGCCGGGGTAGTGGGGCTGGCCGTCCTCGTCCTTGTTTTCGAGGTCGGCGAGCTTGGACCAGTCGGAGCGGAAGGCGACGAAAGCGTCCTCGGGAATGCGACCGTGCTCGCCCTCCCAAGCTTTGAGGTCATCGATAGTCAGGATAAAGTCGGGGTTTGCGGCGCACTCCTCGTGCTTATCGATCACGCAGAGCGGATGCATAAACTCGACGGGCTCGATCTCGCCGAGGGAGCGGCCGTCAACATGAAAGTGGCGCGGCGCATCGACGTGGGTGCCGTACTGCGAGGCGACCGAATACTGGAAGCAACGCATGGGCGCGAGCATATCTTCGGGCGTGCCGGGCAGGTAGTCGAAGAGCTTGGTGGACTCAAATGGCTTAAAGCCAAACCAGTGCGGGGTGTCGCACGAGAGCGTGTGGGTGAGGTCGATCCAGCGGTAATCGGTGCTTTTGAGCTGGGTGGCGAGGTTCCAAAGGTCGAGCGTGGGCATGGCTGGCTCCTTTCATCGGGCTTTTTGCTGATGTTAAAGGGGTGCCGTGACAGCTCGATTTCTGCTGCGTTACGATACGTTCTCGATTGCGATTCCGATGTGTTTCGGTGGCGTGACGGGTTTGTTTCGCCGCGTCAGAGCTTCGATGGGGGAGGAGGGGCCGTGCAGTATCGCGTTGACCCCAAAAGCGGTAACCGTATCTCGGCGTTGGGGCTGGGGTGCATGAGGTTTCCCGGTGCGCCGGGACGCCCCGATGCGAAGACAGCCGATACTATCATTTCCCGCGCCGTGGAGCAGGGGATAAATTACCTGGATACGGCTTATCTTTATCCCGGCAACGAGGCTTGCGTAGGCGCTTCGCTTGAGCGCTTGGGCCTGCGCGACCAGGTTTTGCTCGCGACCAAGCTGCCGCACGCCTCGTGCAAGTGCGCGGAGGATTTCGACCGTTTCTTTGATGAGCAGCTGCGCCGCCTGCGGACTGACCATATCGACTACTACCTCATGCACAACATTACCTCGCCCGCCCAGTGGGAACGCGTGGTGGCACTGGGTATCGAGGATTGGATTGTGCGCCAAAAGGCTGCGGGGCGTATTCGACGGATCGGTTTTTCGTACCACGGCAGTGCGGCGGACTTCCTCACGATGCTCGATGCTTATGAGTGGGACTTTTGCCAGATACAGTACAACTATGCCGGCGAGCGTTACCAAGCGGGAACGGCGGGGCTCATGGCCGCCGCCGAGCGAGGCCTCGCGGTGTTTGTGATGGAGCCGCTTTTGGGTGGACGCCTGGCGGGCAAGCTGCCGCCGCGGGCCCGCGCTGTGCTCGATAGCGCCCGTGACCCGCATTTGTGCACTCCTGCCGCTTGGGGGCTTTCGTGGGTGTGGAATCATCCTCAGGTGACGATGCTGCTTTCGGGTATGACCGATACCGCGCAGGTGGATGAGAACGCGGCGTTGGCCGATCGGGCCCTGCCGGATTCGATGACAGCTACTCAGCTCGATGCCATCGCGCACGTGCTGACGGAGTTTGAAAAATCGAATCGCGTGCCCTGCACGGGATGCGGCTATTGCATGCCGTGTCCTAAAGGCATCAATATTCCTGGGTGTTTTGCCGCCTACAACGCAAGCTATGCGCACAGCTGGTTTACGGGTCTATCGCAGTATTTTACGGCGAGCGCGGTGCGCACAAGCGAGCCCAAGTTGGTGAGCAATTGCGTCAAGTGCGGCAAATGCGCACGCCACTGCCCGCAACACATCGATATTCCCGAGCGTCTCGACGATGTGCGCCGACGTTTCCAGCCTGGCCCCGTGACGGCGGCGCTTAAGGCCTTCGGCAAAACGCGCTCCTCATGACCCTTTTATAACTTGCGGTGGAATAGTTCCTGTTTGCGGCAGAATAAGGCATCAACAGGAACTATTTCACCGTAACTGATGAGGGGGAGCTGGGGATGCTGACGATTGGGTGTCACCTATCCACGACGAAGGGCTATCGGGCGATGGGGGAGACGGCGCTATCCATTGGCGCCAATACCTTTGCATTCTTTACGCGCAACCCGCGCGGCGGCAAGGCGAAAGACCTTGACATTGATGACGTGGCGGCCCTGCGCGAGCTTATGGAACAAAACGATTTTGGTCCCCTCGTGGCCCATGCTCCGTATACCTATAACCCCTGCTCGGCCAAAGAGCGGGCGCGCGAGTTTGCCCTGGAGGCCATGGCTGAGGATCTGCAGCGTCTGGAAGCGCTGCCCGGTAACTACTACAATTTCCATCCCGGTGCGCATGTGGGACAGGGCTCCGACGCCGGCATTCAGATGATCGTCGACACCCTGTGCCAGGTGATGTTTGAGGGCCAACAGACGACGGTACTGCTCGAGACCATGGCTGGCAAGGGCACCGAGGTGGGCCGCAGCTTTGAGGAACTGGCGATCATCATCGAGGGCGTTGCTGACAGGCGCCCCGAGCTGTCGGCCAAGCTGGGCGTTTGCCTGGACACCTGCCATGTAAATGACGCCGGCTATGATATCGTCCAAGATCTTGACGGTGTGCTCGACGAGTTCGATCGTGTGGTGGGTATCGAGCGCCTGCGCGCTGTGCATATCAATGATTCCAAGAATCCCCGCGGTGCCCATAAGGACCGGCATGAGTGCATCGGCAAGGGTTACCTCGGCAGCGAGGAACTTGGCGGTGGAATGCAGGCTATGCAGAATATTGTATCGAATAGCCGCCTGCGATCATTGCCATTCATTTTGGAAACGCCGAACGAACTTGCAGGTTATGCAGCGGAAATTACGCTATTAAGGTCGTTGCAGCAGTAATGACTGTCACAAAGCGGAGTGTTCCATTCACGTTATGGGTTTGTTTCAATCAGTTTTCTAATTGCAGATTCTCTCACGCGGGTGCATAATAGCCCTCAGTTTTTGCAGGCCCCTGAATCACATGGGGCCATTGGAAGGAGACTGATTATGAAGCTGAAGAAGCTTGGCGCATTTGCCGCCACGGGCGCCATGGCGCTTGCCCTCGCACTGACGGGCTGCGGCTTGTCCAACGCCACCTCTGGTTCTGATGCCGGTTCCAGCAGCTCTGACGACGCTAAGGTCGAGAAGGTCGACGGCTCCAAGGAGTACGCACTCGTCAAGGACGGTACGCTGACCGTCGGCACCTCTGCCGAGTACGCTCCGTTTGAGTACAAGGATGACAACGGCGATTATCAGGGCTTTGACCTTGAGCTCATCAAGGCTATCGGCGACAAGCTGGGCCTGGATGTCGAGTACGTCAACAACGACTTCGACACGCTCGTCCCCGGCGTCGCTTCGGGCACCAAGTATGACGTCTCCATTGCGGCTATCACCGACACGCCCGAGCGTGAGAAGGAAGTCGCTTTCTCCGATTCCTACTACATGGACGATCAGGCTATCGTGACCAAGGTCGATAACACCGACATCACGGCCGACAATTACAGCGAGAAGCTCAACAACGCCGACGCTACCATCATCGTCCAGTCTGGCTCGACCGCCGAGGCCTTTGCCCAGGAGAACTTCCCCAAGGCCAAGATCGTCCCCTACAAGGACGCTACCGAGTGCTTCAGCGCCCTGCAGTCCGATAAGGGCGATGCCGTAGTCACCAACCGCTCCGTTGCCAGCCAGCTGACCGCCGAGCAGTTCAACACCTGCCACACGGTTAAACAGATCAGCACCGGCGAGGAGTACGCTATTGCCATCAACCAGGGCAATACCAAGCTCAAGGACGACATCAACCAGGCCATCAAGGACCTGACCGACGACGGCACCGTTGACGCCCTCATGGCTAAGTACAACATCAAGTAAACAGATACTTGATTGCGTGTGGGCCCTTTCCGTTTAGCGGAGAGGGCCTTTGCGCTTCTCTCGACGGAGAGTGTTTCCGTCTCTTTTGCCGGCAACTTCTACGATAGGAGCCACCTTGTCTCGACTGAACAAAGGGGCCGCTGAGCAGCGTTCTTCACTACCCGCCTTGCTCCAAAAGCTAGCCTGCGTCATGGCCGTGGCGCTCGCGCTGGTGTGCGTGGGGGCATCTGCGCCCTCGACTGCCCAAGCGCTTGAGACCGCAAAGATTACCGCCCGACCCAACACCGGTTCGGGCAGCGATGTGATCGGCGGCACCGAGACACGCATTACCTGGGAAGTTCAGGCCGACGCCGACGAGGAGCTGAGCGGTCTTTCGCTGACGTTTGTCGACGGCACGACGTTTGGTACCGATGACACGCGATTGACGATGCTCTCGGGCGAGGACCTCATGGATCGCACACCCATGAAGCCCACGTGCACGGCTGATGGCCAGACGCTCAAGATCGACTTTGGCGAGACGGCGCCTGCCGGCGGCTTTTTCCGTGTCGAGGTGTACGGCGTGACCTTCCCCGTCGAAGGCGGCGACGAGGCCTTTAGCGGCACCTATACGCTCGCCGACGGTTCGACCAAGAAGATTTCCAAGATTCCTTCCGTCGAGATTAAGGGCGTGACGGCCTTCGATAACTTCCAGGCCGATCTTAAGGAACAGCCGTGGGTCGAGGCTTGGAATTCCAATATGTTCCTGCGCCTGTTCTTGAACCCGGTCATTTTGGTCCAGAGCCTGCCGGTCGTATTTAAGGGCTTCCTTATGTCGCTCTCGATCGTGCTTGTGGCGTTTCCGCTGGCAATCCCCTTTGGCTTTGCCTTGTCGCTCATGCGCATCTCCAAGTCGCGCATCCTGCGCTGTCTTGCCGGCATCTACGTGAATATCATCCGCGGTACGCCGGCGTTCCTGCAGATCTATATCGCGTTCTTTGGCCTGCCACTTGCCGGCGTCAAGG
This sequence comes from Collinsella sp. LCP19S3_C9, assembly GCF_052121575.1. NCBI lineage: Bacteria > Bacillati > Actinomycetota > Coriobacteriia > Coriobacteriales > Coriobacteriaceae > Collinsella > Collinsella sp. LCP19S3_C9. The sequence goes on along the minus strand of NZ_JBQKDZ010000004.1, from coordinate 79,585 downwards.
TGGACGACTACGTCTTGGGCGTTATCGTCATGGCCATGAACTCGTCTGCGTACCTGTGCGAGATCTTCCGTGCCGGTATTCAGTCGATCCCCAAGGGCCAAAACGAGGCTGCCCGCTCGCTGGGCATGAATGCCTTCCAGACGTTGCTCTACGTTATGATTCCGCAGACGTTCCGCAATGTCCTGCCTACGCTGACCAGCGAGTTTATCCTGCTTTACAAGGATACGTCGCTGCTCGCCGCCGTGGGCGTGGTCGAGATCGTCATGAATGCCCGCACCATCGTGGCGACGACGGGCTCCATCACGCCGTATGTGGTTGCCGCCCTGTTCTATCTGGTCATTACCCTGCCGCTTGCGCGCTTGGTGAGCGGTCTTGAGGCGAGACTTCTGGGGACGGCCGAAACCAAAAAGAAGCGTCCCACCAAGAGCGCCGGACAGGTTGTCGCGACACCCGCCGATCATATTGCAGGTCTGTAAGGAGGTTCTATTATGAGCGAAACCAATAACTCGAACGAGGTCGTCGTCAGCATCAAGAATCTCCAGAAGGCCTTTGGCGATAACGTGGTCCTGCGCGACATCGATCTGGATGTGCACAAGGGTGAGGTCGTCGTGGTCCTGGGCCCCTCGGGCTCGGGCAAGTCGACGATGCTTCGCTGCATTAACCGTCTTGAGGAGCCCACGAGCGGCTCGATTGTCGTCGAGGGCGTGGATGTGTGCGCCAAGGGCGTCGACCTCAATAAGGTGCGTACGCACTTGGGCATGGTGTTTCAGCAGTTCAATCTGTTCCCGCACCTGTCGGTCAAAAAGAACGTCATGCTTGCGCAACAAAAGGTGCTCAAGCGCAGCAAGGAAGAGGCCGAGAAGATTGCCGTCGAGGAGCTGACCAAGGTCGGTCTGGCGGAGCGCATCGATTTTATGCCGAGCCAGCTTTCGGGCGGCCAGCAGCAGCGCGTGGCCATCGCCCGCGCCCTGTCGATGAATCCGCACGTGATGCTCTTTGACGAGGCTACGTCGGCGCTTGATCCCGAGCTCGTCCGCGACGTCCTTGGCGTCATGCGCGATCTTGCGCGTGACGGCATGACGATGATCGTGGTGACGCACGAGATGGGCTTTGCCCGCGACGTCGCCGACCGCGTCGTCTTTATGGACGGCGGCGTTATCGTGGAGGAGGGCACGCCGAGCGAGGTCTTCGACCATCCCAAGAGCGAGCGCACCAAGGCGTTTTTGGGCAACATCTCGTAGCTGCTTTATGTGGCTGACATAGCAGAAAACGGGGCTGGATTTGGATCCAGCCCCGTTTTTGTTGGGATGCGAATGTGTTTTGGTGCAGAGCCGCGTATGGGCGGAGCTTATCGCCGTTAGGCGAGCTCGGCTCCAAGGGCGCGACAGGCGGCCTCTGCCTCATCGTCGGGGGCGTCGTAACAGATGACGGAATCGACGACGTTGACGCCGGCCTCGTCGGCGTCCGCCTTCCAGTTGTCCATCCATTCGCTCTCGGCCCAAGAATAGGAGCCAAAGAGGACGACCTTCTTGTCGCCGAGGGTCTCCTTGACTTCGTCCCACATCGGCTGAAACTCATCGTACTCGAGCTCCTCGGAGCCCATGGCGGGGCAGCCGAAGGCGAGGGCGTCATAGCCGCCGGCTTATTTTTTGGATTCCGGCGTATTGTCGCATCGACGCATGGCACATGCTGTTGCGGCGATGGGGCGGGCAGAAAGAAGATCAAGAGGGTCGCGGTCGCGGACACCGATGTGTCTCACTATCCCTATAGCGATGAACTGCTTATTGGCGGTATGAGCTGCCGCGGCTGCGCGCAAAATGTGACGAACGCCCTCAATGCTCTCGATGGCATTTGGGCTACGGTGACGTATACAGACCACACGGCGTGCATCCGTTCTAAAAACCCGATCGATCGTGAGGTGCTTGAGGCTGCCGTGAGGGATGCGGGCTATTACGTCATAAAGCCGTAGGGCCGGGCGTACGCTTGCGCTTAGGCTCGGCCGCGCAGCTCGATGTCTTGGATATCGTCGAAGCCGATGGCGATGTCTCGGAGTTTGAGCAGCTTGAACGCGGGGAGCACTTCGTCGAGAATGCCGGTGCGGCTACGATAGCCGTATGTATCGTAATAAGTGACGCGCACCAAGTCGCCGCGTTTGAGGCCCTCGAGCTTTTTTGAAAGCTCGAGGGCTTTTTCTTCCGTGAGTTCGCATTTGGGCTCAACAGAGATCTCTTGTTTGCGCACGAGCTCGTAGTATCCCGTGAGGGCGGCAAAGGGCATAAACTGCGCGGCGCGGTTGGCGCGAACGGCACCGTTAGCGGTGAGCTTGGGGTCGGCGGCGCGACGCCTTCCATCGGGGTCCGCCAGGCGTTCAAAAGGCGTCGGTGGCCGCATCGGCTGTTGTTGGGACTTAGGCACGATGTCCTCCTACCTGATCGTTGCGTTCGCGTGCGGTGGCGCCGGCGGTAAAGCTTAATCCCTTGACCAGGGCGTTCTTGCCGTACTTGCCCTTCACGGCCAGAACGGCGCGGGCCAGGTCGCGCTCGCGTTCATCGGCCTTAACATCGCTAAACAGATCGATGGTGGCAAATTCCTCGGGCATGAGGTTGCCAAAGCCCAAATTGATGCGCTTGACCGGTCGTTTGGGATCGACGGTCTGCGCCCAGAGCTCATCGAAATAGCCCATGATCTTCTTAAACGAATTGGTGCGCTCGGGCAGCTTGCGCGAAGCGTTAGAGTGCGCAAAGAGCGCGGCATAGCCGCCACGCGGTTTGCCGCCATGCTCTCCCACAAAGATGCCGTCGATTGCCTGTGCCTCGCGCACCAGACGGCGTCGTTCGTCATCGCGCTGGACGGGCTTGGGTGCACGGGGTGCGAGCTCGGGGCCGGCGGTTGCGGCGGGTTCGATGCTCGACGTGCTCGAACGCAAATGTCCGCATCCGTCTACATATTGCGCTGTGCCGCTGGCGTCGAGGCGGCGTATGTCGGCGCGCTCGCTCGCGTAGCCCACAAAGAGCGAGATGCTGTCGCAGACCACGTGCTTATCGACCAAGTCCAGTACGGCGTTGTCGACCATCTCGCGCAAGACGGTGTAGGCCTGCTCGTAGGCATAACCCTTCGAGAGCACTTGTCCTGTGGTGGTTGAAGTTGCCTGCGGGCGATAGGCCTGAATATCGGCGATAGTTGTCGGCTCGCGCCCAAAGGCGTGGTCGATGAGATACTCGGCATTGACGCCGAGTTCGTCGTAAAGCAGGTTTTCGTCGAGCGCGGCGACACCCATCAGATCGTATGCCCCGTACTTTTCGAGGCGAGCTGCCACGCCGGGGCCGATACCCCAGATATCGGTGATGGGGCGATGGGGCCAAATCTCCTTGCGAAAGGTCTCGTCGTCGAGTATACCGATGCGGCTGGGTACGTGCTTAGCGGTAATGTCGAGCGCCACCTTGGCCTGGAATAGGTTGGGGCCGATGCCGACTGTCGCCGTGATGCCGGTGCGCGCGAGGACCTCATCGCGCAGCATGCAGGCAAAGCTTTTGGCATTGGTATGGTAGAGCTCTAGATAGGGTGTCACGTCGATAAAGCACTCGTCAATTGAGTAGACGTGAACGTCTTGCGGACTGACGTATTCCAGGTAGATACCGTAGATCTGCGCCGACACCTCCATGTAGTGCTGCATGCGCGGTACGGCCTTGATGTAGTCGATGCCGTCGGGAATCTCAAACAGGCGACAGCGGTTGTGTATCCCGAGGTCTTTCATGGCCTGGGTAATGGCGAGGCAGATGGTCGTACGCCCGCGTGATTCGTCGGCAACGACCAGGTGGGTGGTGAGCGGATCGAGCCCGCGGTCGACGCACTCGACGCTGGCGTAAAACGTCTTGAGGTCGATGCAGATATAGGTGTGACGCCCGTGCCCCACGCGTCCTCCCATCAAACACATGTTCTTATCGAATGCATGTTCGATAATACCCGCTCGTCCGGACATCGTCAAAACCTGCCAAAAAGGGACAGGTTTATTTTGGTAGGTAAAACGCTTGACCGACCAAAACAAACCTGTCCCTTTTTGGCAGGTATGGTCGGGCGGTTGTATCGGGTTTTAACGCAGCTCTAAAGAGCGCGAAACAGCCCGGAAAACCTCGCTTCGTAGCATGAGCCTAACGATCGATACCACCATAAAGCACGGAAGGGTTGTGGGGATAATGGTCAACTATGGGTTTGGTATGCCGACGCGCCTTGTTGCGGATGGAGACGTGGCTCGCTGGTGTGGACGATTGGTCGCTCACTACGGCGGCACCAAGGCGCTGGTGGTGCTGGGTGGCGACAAACATACGCGCGATGAGCTTGTCTCGGCGGCGCTCGGCTCGCTTGACCGAGCTCTGCTCGAGCGCGTGCTTTTTCGTTGCGGCTCGGTTGAGGGCGACGGGGGAGACGAGCTGATCGACGAAGCTGTGGCCCTGGCGACCGACGAAGGCGTGGACTTTGTCCTGGCGATCGGCGATGCCGATACTGCTGGCTTTGCGCGCGAACTCGCGCGTCGCATGGCGGCGCTCGATGCCGGCGAAGACGGTTTTGTCCCTTATGGATGTATTGTCTCGGAGGGCAAAGTGCCTGCCGTCGTGGGGGCCGGTGAGGTTCCCGTTTTTGCCATCATCGCGCCCGAACTGCTTGAGGGCATTGGGTCTCCTCTGCGTGAGCTGCTCGGCAGCGTGTGCGCCGCGGCCTAATGTCTGCCATAAAGAGATGGGCTATTTTTGGTAGGTAAAGCGTTTGACCTGCCAAAATAAACCTGTCCCTTTTTGGTCGGTCGCCGTTTGGGGGCGGATTGGCAACGCTCGCTGATTACGGTCTTGACCTGCGCTAGAATAGGAGCATCTGATTATCCGGGCGCATGGAGGTTTGCGCCCGTATGTTGAGGAGGACTTTATGGCAACTGTTGCCGCACCTATCGACGCTACGTCGACCGCCGCTTGGAAGGCGCTCGAGGCTCATCAGGAGAAGCTCGAGGCCGAAGGTATCGACCTCAAGGCCTGGTTCGCTGCCGATGCAGAGCGCGTGAACAAGCTGAGCTTTGACGCCGGTGACCTGCACTTCGACCTGTCAAAGAACCTGGTGACCGATGAGACCGTCAAGCTGCTGTGCGATCTTGCCCGCGAGGTGAAGCTCGAGGAGCGCCGCGACGCCATGTTCTCCGGCGAGCACATCAACACCACCGAGGACCGCGCCGTCCTGCACACCGCGCTGCGCCGCCCGGCAACCGAGAAGGGCCAGCTCATCGTCGACGGCCAGGACGTCGTCGCCGACGTGCACGAGGTCCTCGACCGCATGTACGCCTTTGCCGAGCGCGTGCGCTCCGGTGAGTGGAAGGGCGTTACCGGCAAGAAGATCGAGCATCTGGTGTCCATCGGCATCGGCGGCTCCGACCTGGGCCCGGTCATGGCTTACGAGGCTCTGCGCCCCTATGCCGACGCCGGTATCGACTGCCGCTATATCTCCAATATCGACCCCAACGATCAGGCAGAGAAGCTCAAGGGCCTGGATCCCGAGACCACGCTCGTGATTATCGTCTCCAAGACCTTCACCACACTCGAGACCCTCACCAACGCTCGCGAGGTCAAGACCTGGATGCTCGAGCAGCTCAAGGCTCAGGGTGCCATCGACGGCACCGATGAGCAGAACGCCGAGGCCGTGGCCAAGCACTTCGTTGCCGTTTCCACCGCACTCGACAAGGTCGAGGCCTTCGGTATCGACCCCGCTAACGCCTTTGGTTTCTGGAACTGGGTCGGCGGCCGCTATTCCGTCGACTCCGCCGTGGGTCTGTCGCTGATCGTCGTGCTCGGTCCCGAGCGCTTCCAGCAGTTCCTCGAGGGTTTCCACGCCATCGACGAGTACTTCTGCAATACCCCGCTCGAGAACAACGCCGTCGCGCTGATGGGCCTGCTCAACGTCTGGTACGTCAACTTCTTCGGTTCCAAGAGCCACGCCGTGCTGCCGTACTGCCAGTACCTGCACCGCTTCCCGGCCTATCTGCAGCAGCTCACCATGGAGTCCAACGGCAAGCACGTCCGCTGGGACGGCAGCGCCGTGACCTCCGACACCGGTGAGATCTTCTGGGGCGAGCCCGGCACCAACGGTCAGCACGCCTTCTACCAGCTGCTGCACCAGGGCACCGTGGTGGTCCCGGCCGATTTCATCGCCTTCGCCAACACTGCCAACCCCGCAACCGACAGCGGCCAGGATGTTCACGAGCTGTTCCTGGGCAACTTCCTGGCCCAGACCAAGGCACTCGCCTTTGGTAAGACGGCCGATGAGGTGCGCGCCGAGGGCACGCCCGAGCAGATCGTCCCGGCCCGCTGCTTTGAGGGCAACCGTCCGACGACCTCGATCTTCGGCGATACGTTGACCCCGTTCGCACTCGGCGAGCTCATCGCCCTGTACGAGCACATCACGTTTGTCGAGGGCACGGTCTGGGGCATCGACTCCTACGACCAGTGGGGCGTCGAGCTGGGCAAGCAGCTTGCCAAGCAGATTACCCCGGCCTTCCACGACGACGCCGCCAAGGCCGAGCAGGACGCTTCGACCCAGGCACTCATCGAGTTCTACCGCGCTCACCGCAAGTAGTCTTTACGGCCGAGTTGGCTTATGACTGAAAGGGGCCCGTATCCGTTGGGATGCGGGCCCCTTTGCTATTTGAGTGGGCATGAGGGCGTATTGAGGGGGGGGATGTCTTGCAGTCGGCATCCGCGTACGGTGCCATTCGCTGTCCGTAAATATACGTCTACAGCTAATTTCATACCACTTGCCGGAATGCGGACGCTGTCCTTGCATGTCGGGCGTATATTGAACGTGGTTTTTCGCGTGAAACCACGAATCGGTTGTCAGCCCTGAACAAGGAGGCTCAGCATGACGCTTGCCAAACCCATCAATAAATACATCGACTATATCGATGCCCCCGAGGACACGTTTGAGCAGTATGTCGAGAAGGCGCTAAAGTACAACTTTCGCTGCGTATTTGCGAACCTGCAGGAGTACGAGACGGGCCGCGCCATGCTCGAGGGCTCTGACATCATCCTTGCCGGCGCTATCGACTTTCCCCAGGGCACTATGACGCTTGAGGAGAAGCTTGCGAGGTTTGAGGAATACGCTGCGTGTGGCTTTACCGAGATTGACTATGTTTTGAATCAGGGGTCGATCGAGAACCGCGATTTTGATGCCATCGAGCGCGAGATGACTGCCGTTGCTGATTTTTGTCGCGCGCATGGCATCACTGACAAGGTAATCGTTGAGATGTGCAAGCTGGACGGCGACGACGCCGCCAAGCGCCGTGTATGCGAGATCGCGCTGGAGGCCAAGCCGGGATTCCTTAAGACATCGACCGGCAGAAGCTTTGGCGGTGCTAAGCTCGAGGACGTGCGGCTGATGCACGAGGTGCTCGGCGATGCCGTGGCAATCAAGGCGGCGGGCGGTATCCATAATTACGAAGAGGCTTGCGCATTCATCGAGGCCGGCGCCAGCGCGTTAGGTGCATCGGCGGGCATCGCGATCGTCGAGGGCGCACCGACGGATGAGCGTCGCTAGCAGACGTATTTGACCTGAGCGATAAAGCTTCACGACCACACGCTGTTCATGTTCGGGACAATATGGCTTTTTACCCGTTGCAGACAGAGCCGCAGTAGGTGTTCTGTATGATGACTCAGACAAGGTTGTTCAATGACAGGGAGGCTTATATGGCAATCAAAGCCATCGCAATGGATATCGACGGTACGCTCACCAACGACCAAAAGGTCATCAGCCCGCGTACGCGCGAGAAGCTGCTCGCGGCGCAGGAGTCGGGCATTAAGCTCATTTTGGCTTCGGGCCGTCCCGCATGGGGGCTGCACGCCTTGGCGCAGGAGCTCGACCTTCATAACCATGACGGTCTGCTGGTGGCCTTTAATGGCGCGCATGTGGTCGACGCTCAGACCGATGAGGTCCTTTTTGACCAGGCCATGCCGGCTGACGAACTGCACCGTCTGATTGATCATCTGCGTAATTTCGACGTGATTCCTATGATTTCGCTCGGTCGCGATCTGCATGTCGAGGATTCGTACCGCTGCATGATTACGCTGCCGGATGGCTCGCAGAAAAACATCGTCAAATACGAGCGCGACGCGTGCGATCTTAAGATTCGCGAGGTGGAGAGCCTGCATGAGGTCGTGGACACTTATCCCGTGGACAAGCTGCTCACTGCGGGCGACCCGGCCTATCTGCAAGCGCATTACGAGGAGATGTACGCGCCCTTTACCCAGACGCTTTCGGGTATGTTTACGGCCGACTGGTATTTTGAGTTTACGGCTCCCGGTATCGACAAGGCCCGCGCGCTCGAGGGTGCCCTGCCCAAGCTCGGCATCGATGCCAGCGAGGTCGTCTCGTTTGGCGACGGCCAGAACGACAAGTCCATGATTGAGTGGGCCGGCACCGGTGTTGCCATGGGCAACGCGGTTGACGAGGTTAAGGCCGTGGCCCAGATGGTGACTGCCAATAACAACGAAGACGGCATTGCGGTGGCGCTGGATAAGCTGCTGGGTTAGAATCGCCGATTAATGCATGGTTCGGGCGCCTGCTTACAGGCGCCCTTTTGTTAGGGAGGGTGCCGTGTCCGCATTTCCGTTCGACGCCGTTATCTTTGACATGGACGGCGTCATTGTCGATACCGAGTATTACTACCTGGGCGAGACTGCCGCGTTTGCCAAGGAGCTTGGGCTTAACCTGACTCAAGAGGAGTTGAATGGGCAGATCGGTACCTCACATCAGTTCTTCCTGCATATGCTGGTCGATTGGTTTGAGCGCGCCGGTAAGGGGCATTTCACTGGCGAGGAAGCGTTGGCCCGTTGGGACGAGTGGGCGCATAAGCGTCCGCGCGACTATCAGGCTTTGATTAACCCAGGCGCCGTGGATACGATTCGAGAGCTGCCGCGCCGCGGCGTTCGCGTGGCGCTTGCCAGCTCGTCTCCCATGGATAGCATCGAGGAAGTGCTCAATGCGTGCGGGCTGTCGGATGCCTTTGAGTATGTGGTGAGCGGCGAGCAGTTTAAGGAGAGCAAGCCCGAGCCCGACATCTACCTGCATGCGCTGGACCTGCTGGGACTTCCCGCGAATCGCTGCTGCTGCGTTGAGGATTCGGTGCCTGGTATCACTGCCGGCAAGCGAGCCGGCCTGACGGTCATTGCCAAGCGCGAGGAACGCTTCGGCTTTAGCCAAGATGCCGCGGACAAGATTATCGACCAGCTGCCGGAGCTGCTGGAGCTTGCGTAGGACTTGGACGGCACGTCTACCGTCATAATGGTATCGTTGTCGTCTTTTTGCCCAGAGGGGTTAGCGAAGGCCAAAAACAGAGTGCGCATTTGTTAAAACTGCCGATTCGATGCGCTTTGCGTCACAATTATTGAGCGAGGCGATGCGCATCGAGGTCCTTGTGAGCGATTTGAAGAGCGACTGCGCGCTTGTTTCTGTGTTTGCCTCCGCTGGTGCATCGGTCTCGAGTAGTAAACGATCGAGTGGAATCTGTCGTGCGTATTCGCGTCCTCGTTTAGACGCGAGCATGCGTTCGTTGACAGAAAAATAGCAGCCCACATTACGCGCGCGGACGAGCTCGTCCGAAGTACCGCTAAACCAGTGGAAGATGATGGCGGGGGAGTCAGAGTTTGGGATGAGTAGACCATGCGATTCGAGGACGTTCAGTACGGTTCCTGCCGAACGAACGGCGTGAATTGATATCACGCGCCCGGTAAGAGGATACTGCACGAGCGTATCGCAGAGCCGGTCAAGTGCCTGTATTTGTAGCGGTTCGCTTCCGGCGAAGCGCGCGGAAAAGTCGAGTCCGACTTCGCCGATATAGCGCTCTTGGGCAGCAACTTTGCAAAGCAGATTGACTTCGGCAGGACCGCAGCGGCCGTCGGCGAGCCACCAAGGATGGAGGCCAACGCCCGCGATAATGTTTGGGTAACGGCTGGCCCGCTTTTTTGCTGCCGCGAAGTCGCGTGGGTCGACCCCGCAATCAAAGACCCCCAGCCCTATAGCCGCAGTTTCGTCGGCAACAGCATTCGGGTAAGCCATCAAATCAAGATGGCAGTGTGCATCAAATAACCGGGGCTCCATCTCGGCGCACTCCGCTAGTCCAGGCGCTGACCATCGGCGCGCACGTGCTCGGTGCCGCGCCCACTGATCTGGCGGATAACCTCGCCGGCAATCATCTGACCCATGATGGGCGGCATAAAGCTGGCGGTTCCCAGCTCGGTACGCTCATGGATGTTGGAAGGGTCGCGGGGCTGTGTCTTAACCGATTCCTCGCAGCTAAACAATACATGTAGGCTCTTGATTCCGCGCTTCTTACATTCTTTGCGCATAATGCGGCTCATGGGGTCACGTACCGTATCGAAGATGTCGGCAAAGTGGAGGCACTCGGGATGGAGCTTGTTGGCCCCGCCCATGGAGCTAACCAAACGAATGTCGTGGTCCTGAGCATATTTGGCAATGGTGAGCTTGGCCGAGATGGTGTCGATGGCGTCGACGACGTAGTCGAGCTTGCCGTCCGTCTGCTCAAAAACGCTCGCAAAGAACTCGTCGATGTTGTCGCTCAACAGGTATTCGGTACGCTTGATGACGGTAGCGGCGGGATTGATATCGCGAATCATGGCTTCCATCACGTCCACCTTGCGCTTGCCGACGGTGCTGTGAAAGGCGATGGCCTGGCGATTGATATTGCTGGGCGCGATGATGTCCTTGTCCAGAATGACGAAATGACCGATGCCGCCGCGGGCGAGTGCCTCGCAGCAATTGGAGCCCACGCCTCCGCAGCCGAGCACCAGCACCGTAGCATCGGCGAGCTTATCGAGTGCCTCGCGGCCCATGATAATCTCGAGCTTGGTGTCGCGTGTCTCGATGGGAGTTGCGGCTGTGGTTTCGGTCATAAATATCCTCCGATGGGGAAGCAAGTCGTGTTTTAGCTATCGCCATTATAGGTATTATCACGATTCCATTTGAACCCTTGGGGTTTGTTGAAATGGGATCGGGATTCGCATAAGATTGAAGCAGATGGCGCCTGTTGCCGCGGGTTAGCCAACTCCGAAACACGTTTATGGCGTGAGAAGTGGCCGTCTTCGCATTACGCGGGGGCGGCTATTTTTTTGAGTACAAGATTAGATAATTAGACAAACATTTAAATATCGAGTATAGTGTGCGCGTCGAACGAAATGATGAGAGGAGGTCCTATGCCGGGAGAGGGTTTTAAAGCGCTGGCCGATCCTACGCGGCGGCGCATTTTGGAACTACTACGCGAGGGCGACCGCACGGCTGGGGAGCTTGCCGAGCATTTTGACATCAGCAAGCCGTCGTTGAGCCATCATTTGGCGACGCTCAAAAACGCCGGGTTGGTGACCGATGAACGTCATGGCCAAAACATCGTTTACAGCTTAAACACCACCGTCATGCAGGACTTGATCGGTTGGTTTATGGGCTTTACAAACACTGAAGGTGATAAGGATGAATAACGAAAACAAGGGCATTCACGCCACGGGGGTATCGCCACGCGTGTGGATCGCGCTGGTCGCTCTGTGCGTCGCCAATATCGTAGCGCACCTTATGGTGATGCCGAGCTTGCCTGCGCAGATTCCCACGCACTGGGGCGCGAACGGCGTTGACGGTTGGGGTCCCAGCTGGATGGCCTCCGCGCACGGCGTGCTGCCCCTGGTGCTTCTCGCAATGTTCTGCGTGGTGCCGCGCATCGATCCCAAAGGTGAGGCATATCGAACCTCGGGCAAGTTCTATCAGGGCTTCGTAATCGCCTTCACCCTGTTCATTTGTGGTATAAGCTGGCTGGGAGAGCTTACGGTCTGGGGCGTGGTGCCGGCGGTCGGTTCGGTCAACGTGCTGATTTCCGGTGCTGTCGGTTTGCTGTTCATTGGCGTAGGCAACTACTTGCCGCGTGTGAAGCAGAACTATACGCTCGGTATCAAGACGCCCTGGGCACTTGCCGATCCCGAGAACTGGCGCCGTACGCAGCGTTTTGGCGGTGCCTGCTTTATGGTGCTGGGTGTTGGTCTGATTGTGATGGGCGTTGCGGGTAGCGTGCTTTCAAGTGAAGTTGTCGCCGCGGTGATTGCGGTTCTGGCGTTTGGTTCGGTCGGAGTCGTCTACGTCTACTCGTATCTGCTGTGGCGCAAATCGCAGCGAGCCGCTCGTTAAGGTTGCGGAAAACTAGCGTACGCAGTTCATAGTATGTTCCGGGGGACTTTTCCCAGGTAGTATTAGGGGGTATGGGTAACCGTGCCCCTTTTTCGTTACGTTTTAGAGCTGGTTTTCTCATCTCGTTTCCACTAAAGCGAAACAAGAATAGGGAAACAGCAGGTAGAAAGGATAAAACAGGCAAATGGCAGAGTTTATCTACCAGATGTATCAGGCTCGCAAGGCTCATGGCGACAAGGTGATCCTTGACGACGTGATCCTGAGCTTCTATCCCGGTGCCAAGATCGGCGTCGTGGGCCCTAACGGCATGGGCAAGTCGACCCTGCTCAAGATCATGGCCGGCATCGAGGAAGTCTCCAACGGCGATGCCAGACTTACCCCCGGCTACACCGTGGGTATCCTGCAGCAGGAGCCGCCGCTCGACGACGACAAGACCGTCATCGAGAACGTGCGCATGGCATTTGGCGACATGATCGCCAAGGTCGATCGCTTCAATAAGATCGGCGAGGAGATGTGCGACCCGGACTGCGACATGGATGCCCTCATGGCCGAGATGGGCAAGCTCCAGGACGAAATCGATGCCGCCGACGGCTGGGATATCGATTCCAAGCTCGGCCAGGCTATGGATGCCCTGCAGCTGCCCGATTCCGACATGCCGGTCAATGTGCTTTCCGGCGGAGAGCGCCGTCGCGTGGCCCTGTGCAAGCTGCTGCTCGAAGCTCCCGACCTGCTGCTGCTCGATGAGCCCACCAACCACCTGGACGCCGAGTCGATCCTGTGGCTCGAGCACTTCCTGCACAACTACCAGGGCGCGGTGCTTGCCGTCACACACGATCGCTACTTCCTGGACAACGTTGCCGAGTGGATCTGCGAGGTCGACCGCGGCCACCTCTATCCCTACAAGGGCAACTACTCCACGTATCTGGAGACCAAGGCCGCGCGTATCGAGGCTCAGAGCAACCGCGACGCCAAGCTCGCCAAGCGCATGGAGGCCGAGCTCGAGTGGGTACGCTCCAGCCCCAAGGCCCGCCAGGCCAAGAACAAGGCCCGTCTGGCTCGCTATGAGGAGATGGAGGCCGAGGCCCGCGCAAGCCAGAAGCTCGACTGGACCGACATCCGCATCCCTGTGGGCCCGCGTCTGGGCAACAAGGTGCTCGAGGCACATCACCTGCACAAGGAGTTCGATGGCCGCGTGCTCATCGACGACCTATCATTCACTCTGCCGCGCAACGGCATCGTGGGCGTCATCGGCCCCAACGGTGTGGGCAAGACCACGCTGTTCAAGACCATCGTGGGTCTGGAGCCGCTGACTTCGGGCGAGCTCGAGGTGGGCGAGACTGTCAAGATCTCCTATGTCGATCAGAACCGCTCCGGCATCGACCCCGATAAGAACCTGTGGGAGGTCGTCTCGGACGGCCTGGACCACATGATGGTCGGCGAGACCGAGGTCCCCAGCCGCGCATACGTGGCGAGCTTTGGCTTTAAGGGCCAGGACCAGCAGAAACGCGCTGGCGTACTTTCCGGTGGCGAGCGCAACCGTCTGAACTTGGCGCTTACGCTCAAGCAGGGCGGCAACCTGCTGCTCCTCGACGAGCCCACGAACGACCTCGACGTCGAGACGCTGTCCTCGCTCGAAGCGGCGCTGCTCGAGTTCCCGGGCTGCTCGGTGGTCATTAGCCACGACCGTATGTTCCTGGACCGCGTCGCCACGCACATTCTGGCGTGGGAGGGCACCGACGAGAATCCGGGCAACTGGTATTGGTTTGAGGGCAACTTCGAGGCCTATCAGGCCAACCGCATCGAGCGCCTGGGCGAGGACGCAGCCCAGCCGCATCGTATTCACCGCAAGCTGACGCGCGATTAGTCGAGCTCAGGTGACCTAACGAGAAAGGGACGATAACCTTGAGGGTTATCGTCCCTATTTTACTTGGTAGAAGGCTCGACTTTGTCGATGGTCCAGGTGGCTCCGAGACCGCCGGTGGTGTTGCGGCGGATGCGCACGGTGACTTCGTGGCGCTCGCCGGCCTGCGTGTAGCGCAGGGGGAAGCTTGCGCGGTTTCGCGTGGCCTCGATGGTACCGCGCTCGCGGGCGATCCAGTAGTACTCGCCGACGATGCCGAGCGTGTCGGCGCCGTAGGGGAGATAGGTCGACAGCTGGTGTAGCAATGGGCCGGGGCAGAAGACCTCGGTTGTGAAATCGACGGGGAAGTCCTCGGGGATGGTCGGTGCTGCGGGTGCGGGGGTTGGGACCGCCGCGGGTGCCGAAGCCGGTGCCGGTGCGGGAATTTGGCCGCAAGCAGCGGCGGGCACGGACTCGATGACGTGTGCGGGCTTTGGCGTCGCTTCCGGCTTGATCGTAGAATCTGCGGGCTTTACGGTGACTGGCGCGTCTGCAGTTGCGGTTTCAACCTCAACCTGCACCGCGCTCTCATTCTCGACGCTCGACTTTGCCTCGGCTGGCGTGGATGCCATGGTGGTGATGCCGGCGTTTGCGTTCTCGGGGTCATAGACGACCGTGAGCGAGATGGCAGGCTGCGGTGTCTCGGGCTCTGGCGTCGACTCGGTAGCGTCTTGATCGGCGGGCTCGTCGGGCTGATCGTCCTCGGCCTCGTCGCCAAAGACATCGCTGTTTTGGAACGCAGACGTCTCGGGTTGGTTGGCGGCTTCTTCGGTTGTCGACTTGGGAGCCTCCTCGAGCTCCGCAGTGGCTTCCTGCTCGGATATGACTTCGGGATCGGTCGTGGCGGCGATTTCGGTTTCGGCTTCTGCCGTTACCTCAATAGCGACTTCGATCCCTGTCTCGGGCTCGGGCTCTGGCTCCGGAGCAACTTCGGCCACGGGCTCGGGCTCGGGACGCTTAACGTGCTTGGGACGCACGGCCTTGAGGTCCTTCTCGCCGCGCTTTTTCTTTTTGTAGGACTGCTTGGCGCCCTTGGCAGCCTTGGGCTTGTCCTCGCCTTTGGCAAGGGCGGCATCCCAGTCCTCGTTGGCGATGACGGTGGCATACAGGCGGCCGCCTTTAAAGACGGTCAGCTTAATGCAGTCGTCGAGCTCCTCGAGCAGCTCGCGCGTGGACTCGAAGCCCAGGCCATAAGCGGCCATGTCGCCAGCGGCGAGCGCCTCCTCGACCTGCGTCATAAACGTTTGCTTGCCGCACCCAATCGCATCGCGCAGCAGGCGATACAGATAGATGTGGTTGCCCAGCGATAGTGTGGGCTTAACTATTGTCTTGCTCATGGCAAATCTCCTCTATACACACCAAAGCATCTTACCATCGCATGGGGCTTGCCATCTCGTCGCCCAAGGCAAACGGGCGCGACCGTTGCCGGTTCGCGCCCGTTATGCAGGTCGGTTATCTATGAGAGGCAAACGTGCCTAGTTGCCCGATGCCGTGCCTTGGCTCGAGCTGTCAGATGGCGTGCCGGACGCGGATCCGCTCGAACTGTTCGAACTGTTCGAGCTATTGGTGTTGCTGTTGTCGGTGGAGCTTGTGCCCGATGTATTGCTGCTCGTCTGGTCGCCCGTGCTCGGCTGAGAGCTGTCAGTCGTTTGGCTTGAGTCGGTTGTGCCGGATTGCGTACCGCTGTTGTTCACAGAGGAATCGGCGCCCTGCGATTGATCGGGGGTGTTCGAGGACGAGTCGGTGGATGCGGAGGTGTCCTGCGAGTCGTCCTGCTGGCTTTGCGATTGACCAGTGCTATCCGCGTCGTGCTCGGTCGTGCGCGACGAAAGGATTGACTCGGGGCGCTCGCCCAGACCTTCACCGGCGGTGGTGATAAGGATGGCGCCAGCGCAGGCGATGACCGCGACGATGGCGATGGCGATCGAGAAGACGATGACCTTCTTTTGCGTCTGGCTGCGCTCTGCCGCCGCCTTGGCACGCAGACTGTTGGGGGCGACGCGCGCCGTGGTCGCGCGCCCCGCAACCTGGCGCATCTCCTGCGTAATCGCGGCTCCGCCCAGGTGCTCCTCGGCATTAAGGTCAACGGGCTCATAGGCGCCGGCAGGGTAGTCGACGGCGGCGTGCGTACCTTTGAGGGCTTCGGCGCTGGCAGAGATAAAGTGGCGGTAGACCTGCGAGGACACAACGGTGATGACCGAGCTCACGGCGGCACCGATCACCGATCCGGCGATGCCGATCTTGGAAGCAAGTGCGACGCTCGTGGCGGCAGCTGCGGCGCCGGCGATGATTTGGGGAATGGAAATGTCGTCGAACAGGCCCTTTTTGGGCGCGATGGCCATGGTCTGTCCGATGGAATGGTTTTCGTGAACGCCGTTGTTGAGCGCGGCCGGTGTCATGACGCGCGTGCGCGGCGCGTCGGTGTACTTGGTTGTCATACGGGGCCCTCCCGGTGTAAATCTGCTTCGTTTCGTGTAGCCATCAGGGTACCCACCAGATGTGAATCGTACGTGACATTTAACAGATACCATCAACTCATCAATAGCTCACCAAATTGGTGGGATGCGGTTACACCCGGCGGTTGAACTACAATAGGGCTTGCTAATTGTTGTGAATGGCGTCTACGCACGGGAGCATTCTTATGAATCTTCACCTTTCTCAGTCTGATGGCTTTTTGCGTGTGGCGGCGGCCTCGCCGAGGATTCGCGTGGCCGATGTCGAGGGCAATGCCGAGGTTGCGCTGGCGGCTGTTCGCGAGGCGGTCGAGCGCGGTGTCCGTGCTCTGGTGCTGCCCGAGCTTAATCTGACTGGCTATACCGCGGCTGACCTGTTCCATAACCGCACGCTGCTGCATGCCTGCGAGGCTGCTCTGGTGCATATCCTCGATGAGACTCGTGAGCTGCCGATTGTCTTTACCATCGGTCTTCCCGTTGCGGTGGCCGAGAATATCTACAACTGTGCCGCCGTGTGCTGCGCGGGCGAGCTTTTGGGCCTCACGGCCAAGAAGTATCTGCCCAACTATGGCGAGTTCTATGAGCGCCGTTGGTTTGCTCCGGCGCCCGCCGATCCCGTGTGGGTTGAGTTTGCCGGTCAGGGTCCGGTTCCGCTGGGTTCGGGGCTTGTCTACCGCTGCTGTGATGAGGGCGCCGAGGATTTGGTACTCGGTATTGAGGTCTGCGAGGACCTGTGGGTGCCGGCGCCCCCTTCGACCGAGATGGCGCTTGCCGGTGCGACGGTGATCCTCAATCCGTCGGCCTCGGACGAGATTATCGGTAAGGCAGACTATCGCCGCAGCCTTATCTCTAACCAAAGCGCGCGCCTGTACTGCGCCTATGCCTACGCAGACGCGAGCGAGGGCGAGTCCACGACCGACATGGTCTTTGCAGGCGAGAACCTCGTCTACGAAAACGGTTCGAAGCTCGCCGCCACGAAGCTCCTCACCTGCGATATGGCGGTGGCCGACGTTGACCTCGACCGTCTGGTTGCCGAGCGTCGTCGTTCGACCACGTGGACGCGCGCGGACGATGCGCCGGAGGCCACGATTGTTGAGTTTTCGTTTGAGGGCGTGCTGGCCGAAGAACCTGTCCTGCGCGATGCGCTCGACATCGACCGTGTTTTCCCCCGCGCGCCCTTTGTGCCGGCCGACCATGGTGACCTGGCCGGGCGCTGCGAGACGATCCTCAATCTGCAGACTGCCGGCCTCAAGACTCGCCTTGCCCATACGGGTACCAAGGCTGCAGTCATCGGTCTTTCGGGCGGCCTGGATTCCACGCTGGCACTGCTTGTGACCGTGCGTGCCTTCGATGCATTGGGGCTGCCGCGCACGGGTATCACGGCGGTTTCCATGCCCGGCTTTGGCACGACACATCGCACCAAGTCGAATGCCGAGTCGCTCGCTCGCGACCTGGGTGTGAGCTTCCGCGAGGTTTCGATCCACACGGCTGTGGAGCAGCACTTCAAGGACATTGAGCACGACCCGGCCGTTCAGGACGTGACCTACGAGAACAGCCAGGCCCGCGAGCGTACGCAGATTCTGATGGATCTGGCTAACCAGGCTGGCGGTTTTGTCATCGGCACGGGCGACCTGTCGGAGCTGGCGCTTGGCTGGGCTACCTATAACGGCGACCACATGAGCATGTACGCCGTCAACGCGAGCGTGCCCAAGACGCTTGTGCGCCATCTGGTACGTTATGCCGCTGATGTCTTTGGCGGGCGTATTGCCGAGGTCTTGCTCGATATCCTCGATACGCCGGTGTCCCCCGAGCTTCTGCCGCCGACGGGCGACGGTGAGATTGCTCAGAAGACCGAGGATTTGGTGGGCCCGTACGAGCTGCACGATTACTTCCTCTATTACCTGCTGCGTTTTGGCTTTGAGCCGGGCAAGATCTACCGTATGGCGCTCAAGAGCTTTGAGGGTGTCTATGACGCCAAGACCGTCCACACGTGGTTGCGTACGTTCTATCGTCGCTTCTTTGCCCAGCAGTTTAAGCGCAGCTGTCTGCCCGATGGTCCCAAGGTGGGCTCGGTGACGCTCAGCCCGCGCGGTGATTGGCGTATGCCGAGTGACGCCAGCTCGCGTCTGTGGCTTGCGCGGATCGACGCGCTCAATCCAATTGACTAAGGTTGGCTAAATTGAACCAATACGGGGGTTGCAAGCGTTACACTTTTGCAATCTGATGGCCCGTATCGCGCGGCGCTCTTGTCGGAGCGCCGTATTTTTTATATCGAAAGGTGGCACCATGCAGGCATCGCAGCGTCTCGACCGCTTTGGCGCGGAGGTCTTCGCCTCGCTCAACAACAAACTTCTTGCGCTGAAGGCTCAGGGCAAGACCATTTACAACATGAGCGTGGGCACGCCCGACTTTAAGCCGTACGACCACGTGGTCGAGGCGCTCACGCAGGCCGCCCAAAATCCCGAGATGTGGAAGTATTCCCTGCGCGACCTGCCCGAGCTTAAGCAGGCCGTGTGCGATTACTATGAGCGTCGCTTTGGCGTTTCGGGCATTACGCCGTCCATGGTGCAGTCGTGCAACGGCACGCAGGAGGGCGTGGGTCATTTGGGCCTGGCCCTGCTCGATCCGGGTGACACCATTCTGGTTCCCGATCCGTGCTATCCGGTCTTTGAGGCGGGCGCCAAGATCGCCGATGCCAAGCTCGAGTACTATCCGCTGGTGGCGGAGCACAATTACCTGCCCTATGTGGCGGGCATCGATCCCGAGGTGGCCGATCGTGCCAAGTACATGATCGTGTCGTTGCCCGCCAACCCGGTGGGCTCGGTGGGCACGCCCGAGGTCTACGAGGAGATCATCGCCTTCGCCCGCGAGCACGACCTGCTGATCGTCCATGACAACGCGTACTCCGACATCGTGTTTGACGGCGAGCCCGGCGGCAGCTTCTTGCAGTATCCCGGTGCGCTCGAGGTGGGCGTGGAATTCTTCTCGCTTTCCAAGTCGTTTAACGTCACCGGTGCGCGCATCGGCTTTTTGGTCGGTCGCGAGGATGTGGTCTCTGCCTTTGCCAAGCTGCGCAGCCAGATCGACTTCGGCATGTTCTTCCCGATTCAGAAGGCCGCCATCGCCTGCCTCAATGGTCCGCGCGATGAGGTCGAGGCGCAACGTCTGAAGTACCAGGAGCGCCGCGATGCCCTGTGCGACGGTCTTGAGGACCTGGGCTGGGAGCGTCCCAACGCGCATGGCTCTATGTTTGTGTGGGCCAAGCTTCCCGGTGGTCGCACCGATTCCATGGCGTTTTGCGAGGAGCTTATGGAGAAGGCCGGCGTTGTGGTGACGCCGGGCGCGAGCTTTGGCCCTTCGGGCGAGGGGCACGTGCGCATGGCGCTGGTCCTGCCGCCCGATCAGATCGCTTTGGCTGTCGAGGCCATTCGCGAGGCGGGCCTGTATTAGAAGACTATTCGGGCTCGTCAATAGCTCGAAACCGATTTCGTGCAGTTATTTTACGAATCCTGCAAACAATTTCGGTAAACGGTCGATTTTTGGCTGCGTATAGGAGCATAATCAAAGTCCCGATTGGATGTATTGGGATTACGGCAAGCCGTTCGGGTCGTTCCCGGGCGGCTTGTTTGTGGAGAGAGATGGGAGTTTCTAATGGTTAACGAGAAGAAGGTCGCTATTGTCGGCTGCGGTTTCGTCGGTTCGTCTTCGGCGTTCGCGCTGATGCAGAGTGGTCTGTTCTCCGAGATGGTTCTCATCGACGTGGACAAGAACCGCGCCGAGGGCGAGGCCCTGGATATTGCGCACGGCATGACGTTTGCCGAGCCGATGAAGATCTACGCCGGCGATTATTCTGATGTCGCCGACGCCGCCATGATCGTCGTCACCGCTGGCGCTGCTCAGAAGCCCGGTGAGACCCGCCTGGACCTGGTCAACAAGAACGTCAGCATCTTTAAGTCCATTATTCCCGAGATTAAGAAGTCTGGCTTCGACGGCATTCTGCTCATCGTCTCCAACCCGGTCGACGTTCTGACCTACGCCGCCATCAAGATGTCCGGTCTGCCCGAGGGCCATGTCATCGGCTCCGGCACCGTGCTCGACACCGGCCGTCTGCAGCAAATGCTCGGCGCTCACGTCGAGGTTGACCCGCGCGATGTCCAGGCCTACGTCATGGGCGAGCATGGTGACTCCGAGTTTGTCGCCTGGTCCAGCGCTCAGGTTGCCGGCGTGCCGCTGAACACCTTCTGCGAGCTTCACGGCCACCTGGAGCATGAGGCTGCCGAGAAGCGCATTGCCGAGGACGTCAAGAACTCCGCCTACACCATCATCGAGAAGAAGCACGCCACCTACTATGGTGTCGCTATGGCAGTAAAGCGCATCTGCACTGCCGTCATGCGTGACGAGCAGACCGTTCTGCCCGTCTCCTCGCTCATGGTGGGCGAGTACGGCCTGTCCGATCTGGCCATCTCCATGCCGACGGTCGTTGGTCGCGACGGTGTCGTCTGCCGAGTCCCCGTGCCGCTGGACGATGACGAGCAGCATGAGCTCACCGCCTCCGCAAAGGCCCTCAAGGACATCATCGACAGCGTCGACTTTTCCTGCTAAATTCGGCTCGTTTAAGCAACAGGCTACAACGAAGGCGTCCGGGCCCATGTGACCCGGGCGCTTTTTTATGCAAAGGGGACAGGCTTGTTTGCACCAATCTTCGATGCGCCTGGGGTGGACTCGACCGCTATACTGGTTCGTGCCAAAAGCGATCTAGAACGGAATGCCGTATATGAAAATCAATCACGCGATTCTGCATATCCTGGACTTTGACTCTGCCGTCAACGTCATGAGCCAGCGCGAGCTGGATATCGAAAGCCGTACCGTGCGCAGCTTTGTGACCACGCATCTGCGCCGTGCACGTACCTCGGCCGACAATAAGCGCGCCACGTTTGCGGAGAACTCTGCGTTTGGCGGCGAGCTCAAGGGCTATTTCTTTGGTGAGCGTGAGTTCGTGGACTTGTCTCAGCAGATTGCGGAGTTCATCTCTTCCGAACTCACCAAGGCCGAGAAAGCCGAGTCCACTGACGTGCTTGTGGCGGACTTTGACGATGATGAAGATGCCCGCTGGTTTGCCGTGATGCTGCTGGGCTCCAAGCAGGCATTCATGCACGAGGTGGGTCGCGAAGAGGGCGAGGTTCGTAACGACATCGCGCGCCACTACGCCATTTTGCCAAACCCCTCGCAAAAGGTGCCGAGCTATGCCATCGTGCGTGCAAGCACCATGGAGATCGGCTACGTGGACAAGAAGCGCAAGATTGCCGGCGAGGACCGCATGCTCATTCCCGACGGCCTGCTGCAGTGCGACACGGGGGTTTCGGGTAAGGAGGTCATCGACACGGTGACGCGCGTGGTCGAGGAAGTCGCCGAGGAGCACGGCGCCAACACGGCCGTAGCGCTCGCCAAGGTTAAAGCCGCCGTTGCCGAGAAGGTTGAAGACGACGAGGAGCTGCCGCCTTGGGATATCGTCGATGAGGTCTTTGAGGACGAGCCGGTCATCAAGGAGAGCGTACGTGCGGCGCTGACCGAGGAGAAGGTTCCCGAGCGCGTGCCCGTGGAGCGCAAGCAAGTCGAGCGCGCGGCGGTGCGCAATCACAAGATTCGTACCGACACGGGCATCGAGATCAGCTTCCCGGCCGAGATGGGTTCAAACTCCGAGTACATCGAGTTTGTCAACGAGCCCAACGGCCTCATCTCCATCGAGCTCAAAAACATCGGTAGCATCGAGAATCGATAAGGCTTTTAACTTTTGAATAAAAGTCTGGATTATATTTTGAAGTATACTTTGAAATATAATCCAGATTATTTTTTGGAGGTCAAAATGTCCCCACTTGTTCTGGAAAAACCGGTGTTTACTAAAGACCAGGTTGTTTCTGCTACCGAAGCAAGCAAGTCCTTATCCGCCATTCGTAAACGCGCAAAACGCGCGCCTCAGTTCATTGCTGATCATAATGATATCGATACCGTGATTATCGACTATGCTGCCTATGAGGAAATGTACGGCGCGCTGCAGTATCTGCGTGAACTTGAGATAAACCGCATCGCTGCGGATCGAGTCAAGCATGGTCCGCATGAGTTTGTTCCGTTTGAGGACTCCTTAACTGCCGAGGACCTCGCGGAGCTTGAGTCGATGGATCCGGACGCGATTCTCGACGAGGACCTTTTCGAATGAGCGGGCATTTTGTTGTCGGCTTTTTGAATCGAGACGTCGAGAAGGAATATCAAAAACTAGATGGATCCCAGCGCAGGCTCGTCCGTATTGCCGTCGCAAAATTAAAGACGCGCGCTGATGAAATCGGAACGCCGCTTCACGGCGAGCTCGCCGGCTGCAAAAAGATTAAATGGCGGAATGCGGGACTCAAAATGGTTTTCCGAATCCGAGAGGACGGAATGGTTGAGATTGCCGAGATTGTGGCAGTAGCACGGCGCGATCGTTTCGAGGTCTATAAGACGGCCGTAGGGCGCCTGTCAAAGCAACCCGCCATGGTTGAATACAACGGAACCCTGAGATAGGGAGGGCCGAAGCCTCGGACGAGGGCTTCGGCCTTTGTTGTTTTCGGCTTGGTTGCTGACATTACCCCGCAGGTTGAGCACACGTCAGCGAAAACGCCCCTAAGCGAGCAAGGTGACGTGAAAGAGGAGGGAAGCGTACTTTTGTACGCGACCGACGATTGAACGTCAGATTGCCGCTTAGGGGCGTTTGCAGCGTCGACCGGTCCGTCGTTCGTTAGAACGACGGAACCAAAGGTGCAGCGTCGAGCCGTTACGCGGTTTGGTAAAACCGCGTAACCCTACAGCTGGCGCAGGCCTTCCTCGAGACCGGTCTTGCTATCGGTCTTCTCGTCGCGCATCTTGATAACGCGGGCGGGGACACCGGCGACCACGGCGCCGGCGGGGACGTCCTCGACGCACACGGCGCCGGCGGCAACGACAGCACCCTTGCCCACGCGCACGCCTTCCAGGACCACAGCATTGGCGCCGATCATAACGTCGTCCTCGATGATCACGGGGGTGGCGCTGGCGGGCTCCACGACGCCTGCCAGCACGGTGCCGGCGCCGATGTGGCAGTTCTTGCCCACGGTGGCGCGACCGCCCAGCACGGCGCCCATATCGATCATGGAGCCTTCGCCAATGACGGCGCCGATGTTGATGATGGCGCCCATCATGATGACGGCACGGTCGCCGATCTCGACGCGGTCGCGGATGATCGCACCCGGCTCGATGCGGGCGTTGATGCCCTTGAGGTCGAGCATGGGCACGGCGGAGTTGCGGCAGTCGTTCTCCACATCGTAGTAGTCGATGGAATCGACGTTGGCGTCGAGGATTGCCTTGAGCTCATCCCAGTCGCCAAATACAGTCTTGCCACGGCGGCCGCCATAGACATGCGCACTGCCCCACTGGACCTTCATGCCCGGCTTTTCGCGCACGTACAGCTTGACGGGCGTCTTCTTGGGCGCGGTGGCGATATAGTTGATAATCTCCTGTGCATCCATTTCGGCTGCGTTGCTCATTTGCGGTCTCTCCTTTGGGCGGATCCGGTTGATACCTGGTTAGGCAAACATGACCTGGTCGAACGTATAGAAGCCGGGTTCGCGGGTGACGAGCTTCTGCGCGGCTGCCAAGGCGCCGTTGACAAAGATCTGACGACTCGTGGCGCGATGCGCGAGCGTGACCTCCTCGTCCTGGCCAAAGAAACTCACTTCGTGCACGCCGGCGACAGTGCCACCGCGCAGCGAGTGCATGCCGATCTCCTTGGGGTCGCGCGCTCCGCACATGCCCTCGCGGCCATAGACGGGGTGGTAGCCTGCCTCGGGCTCGGCTTCGACGACGGCGTCGAGCAACAACTTGGCAGTGCCGCTGGGGGCGTCGACCTTTTGGTTGTGGTGCGTCTCGACGATTTCGCAGTCAAAGCCGGGCAGCTCTCGCGTGGCCTGTGCCACCAGATGACGCAGGGCTGCGATACCGATGGAGTAATTGCCGGAGTGCATGACGCGGGTGCTCTGACCCAGCTCGCGCAGGCGATCCATCTGCTCGGGCGTATAGCCTGTGGTGCCCGAGACCAACGCCGTGCCCGTGCGCTCGACATAGGCGACGACGGCGTCGAAGGTCGCAACGTTCGAGAAGTCGATGATGACGTCGGCTGCCGGAGCGTTCTCGAGCTCGGACAAGTCGAAGCCGATCTGGGCGACGATGTCAAAAACGGGCTCTCCGGCAGCGTCGACAATACCCTCGGCGGTAGTGCGGATGAGCGAGCCCATGCGGCCCGTTCCCATAATGACGGTCTTAATCAAGCAGACCAGCTCCCTTCAGAGCATCGGTAAGTGCGGAGCGCGTGTCGTCTGCCATGGGGCACAGCGGCATGCGGTAGTTTGCCTCGATCATACCCATCTGGGCGAGCGCTTCCTTGACGGGGATGGGGTTGACCTCGCTAAAGAGGGCATTGATGAGCGGCTGGCCGGCAATCTGGATATCGCGGGCACGTGCCACGTCACCGTCCAGATAGGCGCGGCACATGTCATGTACGAGCTGCGGCTGCACGTCGGCCCACACGCTGATGGTGCCCGAAGCACCCAGACTCATGAGCGGCACGGTGAGCGCGTCCTCGCCCGAGTACATGCGGAAGTTGTCGGACAGCAGGTGGGCGATCTTGGCAGCGTAGGCGACGTTGCCCGAGGCTTCCTTAATACCCATGATGTTGGGGTGCGCGGCCAAGCGCTCCACGTTGCGCTCGCTGATGCCGCAGCCACAGCGGCCGGGGATGTTGTACAGGATGCAGGGGATGTCTACGGCATCGGCGACGGTCTTAAAGTGCTGGTAGATACCCTCTTCGTTGGATTTGTTGTAGTAGGGGGTAATGAGCAGTAGACCGTCGGCTCCCAAGCCCTGGTAAGTGAGCGACTTGGTGAGCATGGTCTGCGTGGAGTTGGAGCCCGAGCCGGCGATGACGGGGACGCGTCCTGCAACTTGCTTGACCACCGCGGCGACAACGGAGTTGTCCTCGTCGTCGGTCATCGTGGCGCTCTCGCCGGTGGTGCCCAGGGCGAGGATGGCGTCGGTGCCATTTTGCAGGTGGAAATCGATAAGGCGCTCGAGCGCATCAAAGTCGACACTGCCGTCCTTTTTAAACGGCGTAACCAGGGCGACGATTGAGCCCTCGAGATTGCGGATGTCCATGTTCTTCTCCTTCGCTTCGGCGATCTGGATGCGCTTGTTCCATTGGGCGGCGACTGCCAGGCGCTCGTCTTGGGCGCGGCGGCGGGCACTTTCGGCGCGCGACTTGGCCAACAGTTCTCGGCCGCACGGCAGCACGTCGAGCGTGGCAAAGTAATCGCCCGGGCGCTCGGCGCGGCGGATGAGGTCGGCCGCGCCATCGGGGCGCAGCAGGACCTCGGCGGAGCGCAGCCGTCCGTTGTAGTTGTAGCCCATGGAGTAGCCATGCGCACCGGTATCGTGGATTACAAGCAGGTCGCCCATGTCGATATGCGGTAGCTCGCGATCGATGGCGAACTTATCGTTGTTCTCGCACAGATTGCCCGTGATGTCATAGGTGTTCGTGACGGGCGCTGTGCCCTTGTCGGCGCCGCCCGGCTGACCCATCACCGTAATGTGGTGGTAGGCACCATACATGGCGGGGCGGATCAAATCGACGGCGCTTGCATCGACACCGATATAGTCCTTGTAGATCTGCTTCTCGTGGATGGCCTTGGTGACCAGGCAGCCGTAGGGGCCCATCATAAAGCGGCCCATCTCGGTGTAGATTGCCACATCGCCCATGCCTGCGGGGACCAGGATCTCGTCGTATGCCGCGTGCACTCCCTCGCCGATGGCGTGAATGTCGTTGGCCTGCTGCTCGGGTAGGTAGGGGATGCCGACGCCGCCGGATAGATTGATGAAGGCGACGTGTGCGCCGGTCTCGCGCTCCAGGCGCACGGCAAGCTCAAAGAGGATGCGCGCGAGCTTGGGGTAGTAGTCGTTGGTGACGGTGTTGCTGGCAAGGAAGGCGTGGATGCCAAAGTCCTCGGCACCCTTGGTCTTGAGCATACGGAAGGCCTCGAAGAGTTGCTCGGTGGTCATGCCGTATTTGGAGTCGCCGGGGTTGTCCATGATGCCGTTGGAGAGCTGGAACAGGCCGCCCGGATTAAAGCGGCAGCTGACCGTCTTGGGGATGGGTCCCGCAACGCGCTCAAAGAACTCGATGTGGCTGATGTCGTCAAAGTTGACGATGGCACCCAGCTTGTCGGCGAGCTCAAAGTCCGCAGCCGGCGTGTCGTTGGACGAGAACATGATGTCGTGTCCCGTGATACCCAGCGAGCGGGCGATCATGAGCTCGGTATAGCTCGAGCAATCGCAGCCGCAGCCGTATTCGTTGAGAATGGAGATGAGTGCCGGGTTGGGGTTGGCCTTGACGGCAAAGTATTCCTTAAAGCCCGGGTTCCACGCAAAGGCGTCGCGCACCTCTTGCATGTTGCGGCGGATGCCCGCCTCGTCGTATAGATGAAACGGCGTGGGGAACTGCTCGACGATATGCTCGAGCGTCTCCTTGTCCACAAACGGCTGCTTGGCCGCATATGCCTCGTTGGGGGTCAATGCCATGTCCCGTAAACCTCGCTATCCAGACGGCGCCATCTGCGCATCGAATCCGCATAGCGTGGACCCAATGTCCGGATAGCGCTCCCGCATTGCTGCAGACAGTCCTGTGGGTGTTTCCCACAGGCCCACCAGGTTGTTCGTGCCCGAAAAACCCAGTTCGGCGGGTTTCGCCTCCCCGCGGGGTCAAAGCCTGCCGACTCGCCCGCGGCTCTTCGTGCCCGCGCCTCTATCAAGTGGTAAAGACCCTATCACGTTGCACTTTACCAAACAAGAGTATTCGTATATAACGTTTAAAAAATGCAGGGATATGCTGGAAACATGTGCGCCACAATCCTGTATCACAATAAGTTGCAACAAATGTGCCTCACGAAGGGATCCTCTATGACCGAGCTCCAAGAACTCCGTCGCTATCGCCGCGATCTCCATCGCATTCCGGAGCTCGATTTCGATCTTCCGCAAACCATTGCCTATATCGAGGGCGTGCTGGCACCGCTCACCTGCGAAGTGACCCATCCGTGCCCCAGCTGCGTCTGCGCTTTCTTCGACGCCGGCGTTGATGCCGCGCATGCCACGGCGATTCGCGCCGATATGGATGCGCTGCCCATTGAGGAGGCGACAGGGGCGGCCTTTGCCTCGACCCATCCCGGCAAGATGCACGCTTGCGGACATGACGGTCACATGGCCATGGCACTTGCCGCCGCGACGCATGTCGACCGTACGATTCGCGAGCAGCCGGGCGCCATGAGGCGCAACGTGCTCTTTGTGTTCCAGCCGGCCGAGGAAACGACCGGTGGTGCCAAGACGGTATGCGAGAGCGGCGTGTTCGAGCGCTATGGGGTCGACCGCATTTTTGGCTTCCATGTGTGGCCCGATCTGCCTGCCGGCACGTTGGCGAGCTGTTCCGGTCCGCTGTTGGCGCGTTCGAGCGAGACGCATATCTATATTCACGGTACGAGCATCCATATTGCTAAGACCTATGGCGTGCCGGTCGAGGAGTCGCACGATGCCGCGTTGGCGGCAGCGAAGTTTTTGGTTGCCGAGCGCGAGCTGATGGACGAGCTGGGCGGCGACGAGCCCTGCATCGGCAAGTTTGGTCTGCTGCAGGCCGGTACGGTTTGCAACGCGGTGGCGGGGGAGGCCCATGTGGCCGGAAGCCTGCGTGTGTTTACGGACGACATGTTCGACCGGGCGCGCGAAGGCGTGCGCCGCGTGCTGGACGATGCCTGTGCCGCAACGGGCTGCACGTACGATCTCGACTTTGCCGAGGGCTATCCGCCGGTCGACAACGACCCCGAGTTGTTTGCCAGCGTCGCGCCTGCCTTGCCCGGCCTGCAGCTTGTGGAGGAGCCGCTGTTAATTGCCGAGGACTTTGCTTTCTATCAGCGCCATCTGCCGGGCGTGTTCTTCTTGCTGGGCACGGGCGTGCCGGAGGGTCAAGAAAACCCGATCGACGCAGACGGCTGCCCAGCTTATGCGATGAGCGCCCTTCACACTGATACCATGCTCTTTGACGAGGAAATTCTGCTCAAGGGCCTCGATGTCTACAAACGATTGCTTTTGCTTGGTTAATCGGCGCGGGCGCATGTTCTAGAAAATACGAACAAATGTACGGTATAATAGAGATGTATGTCTGTAGAAACGTTTGACGTTATTAACGTAAGGCGATACTATGATTGCATCGTACAAAGATGAGGATACCGAACGTTTTGCAATGGGTGTGCGGGTCAGGAGGTTCGTGCCCTTTGAGCGGGTCGCATTGAGGAAGATTCGTCAACTGCAGGTTTGTGCTTCACTTGATGACCTTCGCGTTCCTCCGGGCAATCGTCTTGAAGCGTTGAAGGGCGATCGCGCCGGCCAATATAGTATCCGTGTTAATGAGCGCTATCGGGTCTGCTTTGAGTGGAGAAAGGGGATGGCTTGGAATGTCGAAATCGTCGATTATCACAAGTGATGAGACCGCGCCCGATTTGCTGTCACCGGTGACTCCTGGTGAACTTCTCAAAGAGGAATTTCTTGTTCCTATGGGCATTTCTCAATATCGTCTTGCTAAGGAGACCGGGATTCCGGCACAGCGTATTGGGCAGATTATTTTGGGGAGGCGTCGTGTTACGGCTGACACCGATCTTCGCCTTTGCCGCTACTTTGGCCTAACGGATGGTTATTGGCTGCGCGCCCAGATAGCGTTTGACCTCGAGGCGGAAAAGAGGCGCATCGAGCCGGAACTGGATAAGATCGTTCCTGTTCAGCAGGCTATCGCATTGTAGTGTTCAAAGATGTTGAGGTTGGAGTGACGATGGGGCGACGCCGACAGTCTGCCGTTTATAGTCCCGGTGGGTGTGGATGCGGCTTGTTGTTGCTTCCGGTTATTGCTGTGAGCATTGGCGTTATGTTTGCGCTTGCCGGGTTGGCGGCAGCGGCACTCGTGTTGCTGATCGTGGCCATTGGCGTGACGATTTGGCTCTGCCGCAATCGCGAGCAACGCCATGCCGACGGCAAGACCGATGTGGGATGGATTGTCTTTTTGGTTACCGCCTACCTGTTGAGCATCGGCTACCTTGTGTTCTTTGTTTTGCTGCTCGTTAGCACCTTTACCGGGGAATCCGTCACGGTGGGCTAGGCTTCGACGAGCCTTTTGAGGATGAGGCGAGGGGGCGGATGGGACATGTTGTTCAAGACGGAGTGCGACGCGCGGGCGGCAAGAAGATCGCGATTCCCATCGGCAAGCAGGACGCGACCGTCTTCCGCAAGGTGATGAGCGCAAAAGACGCCATCTAAGAGTTCGCGCCGGCGCTAGGGACGGCCGATCAGGAGCGGGCACTGCGTATTGCCCGAGTGCGGGCGAGACGGATGGTGGCGTGGATGATTCGCGCTTATCTTCCTTACTTTCGGATTATTCACCAAAAATAGCTGTGCGGGCACATCACGAACAATCGCCAAACAAGGCATAAACACGGGCGCGGGGCTTATCGGCTTCGTGCTCTTCTTCGCCATAAGAAACGACAACAGCAGAGCGGTTAGCCGAGCGCTAATTTTCGTCTGGAAAGCGAGTGGTATGATTCGACCTACAGGCCTTTCAAACTGAAACGGCGGAATTAACATGGGAAATGCTGTTATAACGCTCAGGGATTTGATGCCGGTGGCGCACCCAGAGAAGACAAAGATCAAATTCAACATGAATGCTGGCGACGTGAACGTGCGCGCGTACGACATGCTGTTGAAGGACACCTCGACCCCCGAGAAGACCGATAGCGGCTCGCGGTGGTACGAGATGAACGCGTGGAGGAGCGCGACGGGACAAGCGAATAACAACCTCAACCATGCAGATTACCTGCTCTCATTCGCACAGTACTACACCTACGGGCCCGAGTACTTCATCTTCGGCGGCATGCACAAAGTGGAGAAGGCAGTACCCGAGGTGCTGGGCGGCGTGGGCTACAAGTTGACGCTTCTTCCCGACTACGAGGCCTACATCAAGCGCCTCATCATCAAGTTGAAGAAGCCTATCGGGCGCGACATCTACAACAAGTTCTACGAGAACACGATGCACGACTTCGAGCCCGTAGTGTACGAGTACTCGATGAGCCTGGGCAACGTTGCCCCTTTTCCTGGCTACAAGTACGTGTGTATCGACCACAAGACCTTGCAGGCCGTTATCGCCAGCGTGGGCTCCGACTGGTACTGGGCGCTGGACAACGTGAAGGGCGTCTACTGCATCACCGACACCGCGACGGGGAAACTCTACGTGGGTTCGGCCTCGGGCGACAGCAAGAAGGACGCGGGCGCGGACTTGGGTATCTGGCAGCGCTGGAGCGCCTATGCCAACCCCATGGACCCGACTGGCGGCAACAAGGAGTTCAAGGCCATCGTGGCCGAGCACGGAACTGGGTACATCGTGGAAAACTTCACCTACTCCATTCTAGAGGTGTGCGACACCAAGATGACCACCGCCGAGGTGTGCGAGCGCGAGAGCCACTGGAAAGACGTGCTTTGCTCGCGCAAGTTCGGCATGAACTGGAACTAGGTGCGCGCCATGGGCTTGTTACGGACGGTGAGGGACTGCGTGTACGGCATGGCCGTGGGCGATGCGCTCGGCGTGCCCTACGAGTTCAGGCCGCGCGGCAGCTTTACCTGCACGGACATGGTGGGCCTCGGCACGCACAACCAGCCTGCGGGCACATGGAGCGACGACACGTCCATGGCGCTCGCGCTGTGCGACAGCTACCGCGAGCTCGGCGATATCAATTGCGACGATATCCTCGTCAAGTTCCGCAATTGGATAAACGAAGGCGCATACACCGCCGACGGGAACGTCTTCGACTACGGCAACGCCACCAGGCAGGCGCTCGATACGGGTTGCGGGCTCACAAGCGAATACAGCAAGGGCAACGGCTCGCTCATGCGTTGCCTGCCTATGGTGTTTATGGAATGCTCCGACTGCGACATAAGGGAGGTCAGCGCGATCACCCACGCTACCGACGACTGCTGCCAGGCCTGCGTGGACATGATCGCCTATGCCCGCGAGGTGCTTTACAGCGGGCACGCCGGCTGCGAGAGTGAGGACAGAGCTGGTGCCAGCGGCGGCTACGTGTGGGATACTTACCACGCCGCCATCTGGTGCCTAGAACATACCGACAACTACCGCGACTGCGTACTGACCGCCGTGAACCTGGGCGACGATACCGACACCACGGCTTGCGTGGCCGGTGGATTGGCCGGCATCCTGTACGGATACGAGGGCATTCCGACCGAGTGGTTAGAGGCCTTGCGCGGCAAGGACGTGATTGAGCCTTATTTGTTCGGCGGGGCTTACGGTGATGACCTGTGCAGGTTCGTTAAGCGCTTCGAGGATTCGCTGGACGGTCCCACCCGCGACTTCCACGCGTTGGCCCATGACATGTTCGGCCTGGGTTGGCACATGGACTTTGGCGAGGCCTTTGCCGGGGCATATCCGCGCTCCGGTACGGCCGAAGGACTGCGAGAGGACATAGACACCATAGACGACGTTGGGCTTCTGGGCAGCGGCGTCTTCTCTCGGTGGCGCTATATAACGCACTGGAAGTACGATAGCGTGCCTGATGAGGACGATCTGGAGTGGTTCAGGCTGGCGCTCGGGAGGCTTCGCGAGCTGGCATAGGGGTGCCGTGATTTGAATCGCTTGCCTGAGGTGGCTGATGCCGACTTAAAGCACGGGGAGATATACCGCAGCGCTATTGCTTTATTGCCTGAGTGATCTTAGGACCATACCTTTTATTCGATAGCGGGGCGACGGAATCGTCGATCACCATGCGCGCGCTATCTTCGACGGGCAGCCCCCTCATGGGCATCTTGCAGGCGAGAGGGGTGCGGCTAACGTCGGCCAGAGGCGCGGCAAGGGCGCTTTGGTATCAAGCTGCAGCCTCAATCACCGCTCCATCTGAACAGGCATCTTCTCAATCCAGTACCAATCTGGCTTACAACCCCCCCCATTAGCTCCCAGCTAATGAATTTGAGCTCGCTGCCTTCTACGATGTGCTGTGTACCGGCGCGGTAGCCGGATCGTAGGAAGGATGCATAATGAAAAAGCTCGAAAACGAAGTGCTGCTGAGCCGTCGCGCTGCACTTGGCGCATTCGCCACCGTCGCCTTGGGGACTGCCGGTCTTCTTGCCGGTTGTGGTAGCGATAAGGCGACCGTCACCGAGGACGCTGGCGATGGCGACAAGAAGGAAGAGGCGAAGAAGGAAGAGCAGCCTACGACTGACCTGGCGGTTGGCACGACGGTGACCACAGCTGCCGGTCTTTCCGTCGTTGTCGATTCCGTCCAGCCCGGCCTTACAAATTATGACGGTTCGACCATGACGGGCATTCACGTCACGTACGTCAACAATGGCGATGAGGGCGCAGATTACAATATCTACGACTGGAAGGGCGAGGACGCCAACGGCGCCCAACAGAATCAGGGTTACTACAGCGAGGGCTCCGATGAGCTGCAGTCTGGTACCCTTTCCGCCGGTGGCTCCGTGGCGGGCAATATCTACTTTGATGGCGATATCAAGAAGGCACTGTATTTTGCCAACATGTTTGATAAGTCTGCCACTGCAAGCTGGGTGCTGGCCTAGCATGTCGCTACCGTTGCGCCGGATGGGAGGTGAAGTCGTATGCCCGATAAAAAGCTGACCGAGGAGTTGCTCAATGAGCTTCTCGATGCGCCGAACATCGATGGCTATATCAGGGAGCACGACTTTGCCGCCCCGTCGCTTTCGGATTACCTGAAGCAGCTACTGCAGGAAAAGGGTTTGGAGCGCTCGCGCGTGGTTCGTATGGCCGATCTCAATGAGACCTTTGGCTATCAGATCTTTACCGGTGCGCGTCATCCGAGTCGCAATAAGGTACTGCAGATTGCCTTTGCGATGGCGCTGACGCTCAAAGAGACCAACCGTGCGCTGACGGCTGCCGGGGTAAGCGTCCTTAACTGCAAGGACCGCCGCGATGCGATTATCATCTTTTGCATCGATCGCGGGTGCAGCCTCCAAAAGGTCAACGAGGAGCTGTATCGCTTTGGCGAGGAGACGGTGAATTAGCCGCTGATATCTGAGCCGGCGGAGCTGTCGAACAACGATGCAAACGAACGGGGCGCGGATGCGATGGGGTGTCTGCGCCCTGCGCTATGATGGAGGCTATGGATACTCAGGCCCCAACATATTCCAATGACGAGCTGACCGCAGCGCTTGCCGAGCACCTGGCGTCGCTCGATCGCGACGACAGCTATCGCGTGGAGCGTGTACTTAAGCGCTCGTCCGTTGAAACAACCGAGCTCGTGTACTTTGAAGGAGCCGGCGGTGGTTCGCTCGGTCCCTTTGTCCGTAAACGCATCGATGCTTCGGCTCAAATCGGCGGGGCATACGAGCGTCTGTTTGCCGCTCAGCGGGCAGGCAGGCGTTTTGAGCACCTGCCCAGAATCGTCGATTGTCGTCGTTCGGGCGACGAGCTCAACGTGGTTATGGAATACATAGAAGGGGAGACACTCGGGGCGCTGGTGGACCGTCTGGGATCCGCTCCCGATTATGCGCGTGAATTGTATCCTGTCCTTTGCGACGCCGTGGGCGAGCTCCATGCCGGTTTTGCAATGGCGGGGGAGGCTTCGGCGCCGGTGATCCATCGCGACCTCAAGCCGTCGAATATCATCGTGGCAGGTGCCAACTATACGCCTGATGACGGCCTGACGTTTTCATCGCTGGTGATTATCGACTTGGGGATCGCGCGCGTGTGGCGCGATGGCGCCGATGCCGATACTGTCAAGTTTGGGACACGGCCCTATGCGCCGCCCGAGCAGTATGGGTTTGGGCAGACGAGCGTGCGAAGCGATGTCTACGCGCTCGGTGCCCTGCTGTTCTTCTGCTTGACGGGAGTCGACCCTAAACCAGGGCTCGACATGCGCGAGCAATGCGAGGTGCGCGGCATTCCCACTCCACTTGCCGATGTCGTTTGCATGGCGATGGCGCTCGACCCGGCCAAGCGTTTTGCGAGTGCGGAAGCGTTGGGACGGGCGACGCGCGCGGCATACGATCTGAGTCGCCCCGTGCGGCCTCCTGCGCCTGCGCCTGTCCGTACTCCGGCCTCGGAGACGTTGTTGACGCCCCAAGGGCTCCAGAACCCCGCAAGGCTTCCTAGGCCTGCCACCTCCACTGCATGCGGTCTGCTCTCTCACGTTCCGGAGTCCCTGGGGCGCATTTGGAATACGCTCGTCTGCTTCTCGCTGCTTGTGTTCTTTGCCGGAAGTCACTTTGCCGTCTTTCAACCCACGGGAGCAAACCAAAGCTACCCGACGTGGCTTCTCATAATCGAGTATTTTTTCTTTGTCGATGGCCTTATGGCGCTTATGCATTTTGCGGTGCTCGATAAGCGCCGTCTACGTCGGCGATTCGCACTGCTCGACAGCTATCGCGGCAAGAAACTCGCGAAACTCTGGCTCAAGGCATTGGGTGTGCTGCTCCTATGCATGATCGTCATAGTCGCAGTTGCCAATGCGACCGGCGTCGTCGATACCTCCGCTACCTAAAAGAAAAGGGCCCCATTGGGGCCCTTTGCAGTTGCACTTAGATGCGGTTCATCTGAGCGGCGACTTTGTTGTACCAGTCCTGCCACGTGGGTGGGCAGTACTTTTTGGCCGCAGCCGGGGTAAGGGTGGAGCCGTAGTTGGCGCCCAGATAGGCAACGTGAGCGAAGATGCCCTCGCTCCAGCTGCCAAAGCTGCGCCAACCGCCGCCACGTGCACTCCAGCCCCAGGCGTTGTAAGAATTGGCGCAATAAGCACCCTTGGTGCTCTCGATGCAGGCGATGGCGGGGGACCAACGGGGGTCGACACCGGTATTCCAAGCGGCGACGGCAAAGTTATAGCCCTGGCCTGCCATAGGGGAGCCGGCGAGGTAATTGTCGATGCGGCTCGTCCACTCATTAATGAACGAATCGTAATCGGAACTACCGGTGTTGGCGTTGTTCACCGTGGTGTCGATGGTGGTGTTGGCGTTGGTGGCCTGGCTGCTGGAATTGCTGCCGCTCACGCCCTCGCCCGAGAGCTTCTCGGCGGCAGCGGCCTTATCGGCCTCAAGCTTGGCAAGCTCGGCGGCATTTTCCTGCTCGGCTTTTGCCTGTGCCTCGCTGCGGAGCTGCTGGGCCTGCGCCAGCGCATCCTCGGCGTTTTTCTGCTCTGCCTCAAGCTGAGACTTGGCCTGCTGGAGCTCGGCCTTGTTCTGCTCGAGTTCGGTTTGCATGTTATTGAGCTCTTCGATCTCGTCGACGCTCGAGCTTGTGATCTGGTTGGTGTATTTGCAGGTCGTGATGAACTCACCCAGGCTCTGTGCGTTGACCAGGAAGCTCACGATGGGGTTGGTGCCCTTCTGGTACTTGTACAGATCGCGCATGGCGGCGCATGCCTTTTCCTGCTGATCGGGAAGCTTCGCCTCGATCTTTTCGATACTTGCCTCGTTGGCGTCAATCTGCTTCTGCAGATCGCCGAGCTTGGTACGGGCATCGTTGTAGGCGCTCGTGGCGGCTTCGATCTTCTGCTGGGCGGCGGCAAGCTGATCCTGCGTTGCCTGCGAGGCGGCATACGCCGCGACGGGGGAGAGCATCGGCGTGGCCGTCAACGCAACGGCGAGCGCGGCGCTCGTGATGATACGAGCCGGCTTCGACGCGATGAGCGCTGCGGTGCGATGATTCGAATGCTGCATCCAGTCCCTCTGCAATCAATCGTAGGTTATTGTTCCTCAGGTATTCTACTACTGCTTTCGACCTCAACTTGAACCTTAAAGGTTTTAAAGGGTCAAGTTGAACTTGAGACTTTGGCTTTGACCTGCAGTTATATCGAATTGTTGAGAAACCATAGAGTTCAACTTTAACGTTACGGGGGCCTGTCTGGGACGGGCTTTGGACTGTGAAAGCTATCTCAACGTTGGGGTTTGTGGCTATAAGGCCCCATTGCGGCGAGCTTGCCCTACTTCGTTGAGCGCCTGGGCGGGGGTGAACGAACAGGTGCCGTCGCCGAGTTTGATTACCCTGATGTTGTCACCGGCGTGGGCATCGGAGACGAGGCCAAACTGCTCGATGGCGGTATCGTGTCCGCCGGCGACGGGCGTCTTGCGCGTGCCTTTGTGCGCCGATGTATCGATGGAGGTGATGTAGGCGGCACCGTCGTAAGCGTCGTTTGCGGTGCGCAGAGGAGCAGTCGCTTGGCGCGCTGCGCCAACTCGCGTTTTGCGGCATCGAGGATGGGGTTATCGGTTGGAAGTTCCTGGATCACGCGTGCGCCTTTCACTCGGGGGTATCAATATGCTGAACCCTACAACAACGGTGGGTTCATTGCCGCTTGTCATACGGCGGTGAGCGCGGCCTTCATGCTGGATAATTGCGTTGATTGTCATAGATACAGTGGAGCTTTAGGAGGAAACGGTCCGGCACGCTAAAATAAACGGGTTGCATAAAGACCGCCCGTCGTGGGCAGTTCTAGATAGGAAGTTTCCATGGCATTGCAGTTTACAGAGCGCGAGTTTATCCCCGTGCTGCTCGGTGGTGACATCAACGCCTATTCGGTAGCGCGCGCCTTTTACGAGGAGTATCAGGTCAAGAGCCTGGTCTTTGGCAAGTACCAGACCGGTCCTGCGTACCGCAGCCAGATTATCGACTACACGCCCAATGTTGATATCGACACCATGCCGGTCATGATCGAGACCATTAACGGTGTCGCGCAGGCCAATCCCGATAAGAAGATTATTCTCATGGGCTGCGGCGACAACTATGTCGCGCTTGCCGCACAGGCTCAGGATGCCGGCGAGCTTGCCTCAAACGTCATCGCGCCCTATGCGCCCTACAGCATGCTCGAACAGTGCCAGAAGAAGGAAATCTTCTACGAGCTGTGCGAGAAGCACGGTGTTCCCTATCCGCATACGTTTACCTTTACCATGGCCATGCTCAACGCCCAGGGCGAGGCTCCTGCCGAGGTGCTCGACCAGATCGATTTTCCCTTCCCGATGATCCTGAAGCCTTCCGACGGCATCATGTGGTGGGAGCACGAGTTCGAGGGCCAGAAGAAGGCCTACGAGATCGCCGATCGCGCCGAGCTGGAGCAGGTCATTCGCGATGTATACGCGAGTGGCTACACCGATGATCTGATCCTGCAGGATCGCGTGCCCGGCAACGACGAGTACATGCGCGTGCTTACCAGCTATTCCGACCGCAACGGCAAGGTGCGCATGATGTGCCTGGGCCACGTGCTGCTCGAGGAGCACCAGCCTCACGGCGTTGGCAACCACGCCTGCATCATCACCGAGCCCAATGACGAGCTCATGGGCGGCGTGCGCAAGTTGCTCGAGGACCTCAAGTTTACGGGCTTCTCCAACTTTGACGTCAAATACGACGAGCGCGACGGTTCGTTTAAGTTCTTCGACTTCAACACTCGCCAGGGCCGCAGTAACTACTACGTCACCAACAGTGGCTTTAACGTTGCCAAGTACGTAGTGGACGAGTATGTGTACAACCGCCCGTTTGAGCCCGAGTTTGTGACGGCGCAGAACGAGGCGCTGTGGATGGTTGTCCCCATGGGCGTGGTCGATAAATACGTCAAGGATCCCGAGCTGCGCGCTAAGGCGCATCGCCTGGTCAAGGAGGGTAAGGCCGCCGACCCCTCGTTTATGAAGGGCGACTTTGTCTTTAACCGCTGGCTGCGCATGTGGCACACCAAGCTGCGTCACTTTAAGCTGTTTAAGACGTATTACAAATAGGATGAACGTCGCGCCCGCCCGGTTTGTATCGGACGGGCGCGGGTATGATACGCGCAATGCTGCGAGCGTCACCAAGGAGGCGGCGATGGAAAAGCTGGGAGTTATCGGCGGTATGGGCGCCGAGGCCACGTCGTATTACTACGACCAGGTGGTGCGTCACACGGCAGCCGCCCGCGATCAGGAACATATCGACATGGTGGTGCTCTCTAAGTCGACCATGCCCGACCGCACACTGGCCATTAAGACCGGCGACCACACCGAGTTGCTGGCGACCATGAAGGAATGCGCGCAGGCGCTCGAGACGCTGGGCTGCGCGCACATTGCCATTCCCTGCAACACGTCGCACTACTTTTACGATCAGATTCAGTCGTTTACCTCGGTCCCCATCATCCATATGCCGCGCGAGTCGGTGCGCTATGCGCTTGCCGGCGTGGTGATGGGGGAGTGTGAGTTCGACCCCAACTTGAGCATGCCGGCCGAGCCGGTGCGCAAGATCGGCATCATGGGTACCGATGGCACCGTGGGTGCCGGCGTCTACGGTCGCGAGTGCGAGGCGGCGGGCGTCGAAGTCGTCTATCCCAGCGAGAAGCGCCAGGCCGATGTGATGTCGCTTATTTACGATGACGTGAAGGCAGGACGCGAGCCCGATATGGATAAGTTTGACCGAGTGATGTGGGAGTTTGCCCGCAGCGGCTGCGACCGCGTCATTCTGGCCTGCACGGAGCTTTCGGTGCTGCAAAAGTATCGCGAGATGCCCGAGATCGCCCTCGACGCCATGGACGTTTTGGTACGCGAGTCCATCATCCGCAGCGGCGCCCCCTACCGCCTGTAGCCCTCGACCTGCCAAAAAGGGACAGGTTTATTTTGGTAGGTTTTATCTGGGAAAACAGTAAAGGCCTCGGCTCGTTTGTGCGAGCCGAGGCCTTTTGCATTTTGCGGTTGCTGCTTGGTGCTGGAGCT
Organism: Collinsella sp. LCP19S3_C9; assembly: GCF_052121575.1. Classification (NCBI taxonomy): domain Bacteria; kingdom Bacillati; phylum Actinomycetota; class Coriobacteriia; order Coriobacteriales; family Coriobacteriaceae; genus Collinsella; species Collinsella sp. LCP19S3_C9. The sequence goes on along the minus strand of NZ_JBQKDZ010000004.1, from coordinate 40,174 downwards.
TAAAGGACGAGACTGACATTTGCCCATATAAAACCGACCAAAATAAACCTGTCCCTTTTTGGCAGGTTAGAACAAGAATCCGAGGACGATGAGGGCAATGCTGGCAATAAGTATGGCAATGTCCATGCCCTTAATGGGATAGCGCTTGTACGAGCTCGCGCGCGTACGCAGATAAAAGCCACGTTGCTCGGCCGCCAGGGCAGTGGCATCGGTCTTGCCCACGGAGCTCACCAGCAGCGGCACGCAGAGCGGTAGCATGAGCTGGATCTTCTTGAGGGGGTTCTTGGTGTCGTATTCAACGCCGCGCGCGGTCTGCGCCTCCATGATGGCGTTCATCTCCTGGCTAAAGACCGGTACAAAGCGCAGTGCCGTGGTAAACGTGAACGCATAGCGGTACGGCACGTGCAGCACCTCCACGCAAGCGTTAGCGAGATCGCCGAGCTGCGTGATGGTGAGCATGAGGATGAGCGGCAGCGCCACGCCGAGCAGGCGAAGCGCCGCCTTGGTGCCGGTGATAAGACCATCTGTGGTAATCCAGGCAAAGATGGGGGCTCCGGTGCGGATAAAGGCGGTCTGCAGGACCAGCATGATTAGTGAGAGCGGCACCATGAGCTTGACGAGCGAGACTAGGCCTGCGGTCGATTTGGCGTAGATGCCCAAGATAAAAGTCAGCACAAGCAGGGCGATCAGGAGCACATAAGTGTCGCCGAGGAAGGTCGCCAAGATAATAGCCGCGGCCAGGGCTAGCTTGGTCACGGGGTTCAGCCGGTGCAGCAGTGAGTCTCCGGGCACGTAGTCGATCACGTTAGTCATGCTTGAGCATCTCCTTTACCAGGTCGACCAGATCGGAGACCTGACTGATTCCGGCGAATCGGGGCGAAACGTCGCGCGCGAGTTCTTTGGACAGGGCCACAACCTGCGGTGGCTCCACGTAGGCGGCGCGCATGAGGGCATCGTCGGCGAAGATCCGGTTCGCGTCGCCGCGCTCGAGGATGCGTCCGTCTGCCATGACTACCAGGCGCTGGGCAAAGTCCGAGACGACCTCCATGTCGTGGCACACCATGATCACGGCGCAGCCGCGCTCGGCCATCTCGCTCACCGTCTCCATCACGGTCATGCACTCGCGGTAATCGAGGCCGCTCGTGGGCTCATCGAGCAGAACCACCTGTGGATCGAGCACAACCACGGACGCTAGGGCGACCATCTGTCGCTGTCCGCGCGAAAGCGAGAACGGCGATTCGTCCAAGGGGAGCCCAAAGCGCTCCGCCGCCACCCGTGCACGCTGGCGGGCCTCGTCGGTGCCGACACCGTGCAGTTCAAGACCAAAGGCAACCTCGTCGAGTACGGTGTCGCGGCAGAGCTGGCGGTCGGGGTTCTGGAACAGCGTCGCGCATTTTGCAGCGATCGCGCTGGTGGGGACGTCGGCGGTGTTCATCCCCGCCATACGCACGGTTCCCGACGCTGGATGCAGAAGGCCGTTCAACAGCTTGGTGAGCGTGGTCTTGCCAGCACCGTTCTGGCCGATGATGCCTACGAGCTCGCCGGGATAGACGCACATGTTGAGGTTGCTGACCGAGGCACCGCCATGGGGGTAGGCAAAGGTCACATCGGTGAGTTCGACTACTGGCTCCTGATTAACGCCGCGGGGGACCGCCGGGATATGGGGAGAGGTCTCGGGCACATCGGCGGGCGCGTCCTTGCTCGTTGCATCCGCAAGTAAGGACGAGATAAGCTGGTGCGCTTCGGAAACATTGAGGCAGGGCGCCTGATCGCTCGGCAACAGACCCACTTCTGCCAGGCTGTTCGCGATGCGCGCGACGCGGGGACTGTCGACGCCCATCTGGCGCAGCTCGCTTGCGTGGGCAAAGACCTGGTGGGGTTCGCCGTCAAACGCGAGCTTGCCGTCTGCCATGACGAGGACGCGGCTGCAGTATTTCGACAACAGCGCGACCTTCTGCTCGATAACAACCACGGTGATGCCGTGTTCGCGGTTGATCTGGCGCAGCGTGTCAAAAACGAGCGTGGAGCTTGCCGGGTCGAGCGCTGCCGTGGGCTCGTCGAGCACGAGCACGTTGGGCGCCATGGCGATGATCGCGGCGATTGCGACTTTCTGCTTCTGCCCGCCCGAAAGCGTGGCAATCTCGCGGTGGCGCAGGTCGCTAATGCCGACGGTCGTCAGCGTCTGGCTGATGCGCTCCTCGATTTGATCGTGCGGTATGCCAAAGTTCTCGAGGCCAAAGAGCATCTCGTCTTCAACGATGGGCGCAACCATCTGGGCATCGATGTCCTGCAGCACGCTTCCCACCACGCGCGAGATATCCGTGAGGGTGATCTCGCAGGTGTCGCGGTCATCGACGAGCGTGGCTCCAAAGAGCTGGCCGGTGTAATGGTGGGGGATGGCTCCGCTCATAACGGCGGCAAGCGTCGATTTGCCGGCGCCTGAGGGGCCGATGACGCCCACAAACTCACCCTTTTCGATGGCGAGTGAGACGTGATCGAGGGCATTCTGCGCCTCGTGCCCATAGGAAAATGAGACGTCATCGAGCTTGATGATGGTATTGCTGGAGCTCATGGGGGCCTTTCTATCGTAAAAGAGCACCGGCCGCAAAACGACCGGCGGTCTACATGGTAGCAAGTATTACTACTTGGACTTGGAGAAGACCTTCTTGAGCGGAACGCTGAGGGCCTGGACCAGGATGGCGTTGAAGACGGCGGTGCCTGCGTGTGGCCTGTCAGCTACTTAGTCGTTAAGCTTGAGGGCCTTCTTAATGGGGATGTAGAGGGCGGTCACGATGATGGCGTTGGCAACACCGGTGGCGACGACGACAGGAGCCATGACGCCCATGAAAGCCGGGTTGTTCATGACGCCAAAGGAGAAGATCGCCGCGTAGATCATGCCGGAGATGAAGGTGACAACAAAGGTGCTGACGAGCGGGAGCAGGCCCTTGACCTTGGAGTCGGCGAGCACGGAGACGAGCAGAGCCATGACCATGGCGGCGACGGGCTCGGCGATCAGGTCGGGGCCCTTGACGGAGGCGGTGATTTGGATTACCACGCCGGCGAGGAGGCCGATAATCGCGGATTGGCCGATGTTGGGCTTGACGATGAGAATCTCGAGGCAGAAAGCCGCGATGATGAACTCGGGCGAGAGGAAGCCTCCGGTGAGGCCGCTAAAGAACTTGGAGACGGTCATGTTGAGGACGAAACCGGCGGCAAGCAGGATGGCGAGCAGGACGAGGGCGCGGATATCGAGTTTGCCGCGGTCAGTGGTCTGGACGGTGCGGGGCTGGGCGGTGGTGTTCTGAGACATGTTGAAAATCCTTTCGGAAGGGGAGTGCAAGGGAAAAGCGGAGGCGCGTGATGCGAATGCGATCGGGCTCGAGATAGAAAAAGGCCCCCGGTCGAAACCGGAGGCCTTTCAATCACCTAGAGCGCAAAAACAGGCGTGAGGGACTCACTGTCGACCGATCGTATTCGCATCACGCCACCACCAGTTGTTGAGGGACTTCATCGCGTTCTTCATCTTGGTGGCTCCTTTCGTGATGCCATGGCGCAGTCGCACCTTGTTTCTGTTGCGTTGCACTATAGCACAGCAAAGTGTTTGCGGGGAATCTTTTTCGAAAGATTTCAGCGACGTTTCCCGCCGGTCGAAGGGGCGGGCTGAGCGGGGGGCGACCTTGGCCATCCCGCCCGCGCCTTAAGGTGTGGGGTTCTTAGGCCTTCTTGCGACGATAGATCACGAAGCCACAGACACCGATGATGATGGCGCCAACACCCATGGCGGCCATGTTGTTGCCCTTGGACTTCTCCTCGGTGATTGGATGAATATCATACCAATGTGGATTTACTTCTTTCGGCGGTGAATCAGGTTGATGGCGTAGCCCACGAGCAGGGCCAGAACGATGACGATAAAGCCAAGGATAGGGTTGTCGTTCACGGGGCTCTCCTATTTTCCGAGTGGTGAGAATTCGTCGACGATGAGGTCGAGGCATTGCGGAAGCGCGCGGGCGCCAAAGACACCGGAGTTGCTGGAGATGATCTCGCCATCGAACTGCATGCCCAGCGACGGCGTGCAGGTAATCTTGGCTTCCTTGGTCTGGATAATCTTAAACTGCGGGCGGCCGAGCACCTTGCCGGCGGGGTCGAGCGCGGCGGTGATCACCGTGGGGAGCAGCTGCACCGTGCGCACGGGTTCAATAACGACGATGTCGACCATGCCGTCGTTCATGCGGCAGTTGGGGAACAGGTTGATGTCGTTTTGGATGACTGAGGTATTGCCCGCCATGCAGCAGATGCCGTCGAGCTCCTCGACCATGCCGTCGTGTTCAATGGTAAAGTGCGCCACCGTGGGGTTGGGCGTGGCGAGCGCGGAGAGGAAGTAGGCGATCTCGCCAATGTCGTTTTTGGTGGGAGCGGCCTTCATCATGATCTCGGCGTCGAAGCCCGAGCCGGCGATGATGATAAAGCCGTGGCGCTTCTCGTTACCGTTCTCGTCGATCCAAAAGAGCTCACCCATGTCCACCTTGACCGTGCGGCCGGCGCGGCAAGCCTTGGCAAGCGCCGCCGCCTCGGGGGCATTACCGATGTTGTTAAAGAACAGGCAGGCCGTGCCGGAGGGGAAGATGAGCGTAGGGACACCGCACCCGCGCATCTGGTCGAGCACGTTGGAGACGGTGCCGTCGCCGCCCGAAACGACTACGCGGTCGAACTCACGAACGTCCGCTACCGCGTCCTCGGGCTCCATGCCATCGCCGATAAAGCGCATTACGACCTCGTCGCCGCCCTGTGCAAGAGCGTGCGTGAATGCGTAGATTTCATCGGAGCTGGGACCCGATGCCGGGTTGTGGATGATAAGGCAGCGCATACTTACGTTCCCGTTCTGTGTCTAACCGAGTATAGTTGTAGGGCAATGCCGATATCCTACCCGTGTTTTTCGGGCCTAACCTTATTCGATGGGTTGATATGTACATTTCCACACATCAGGCTCTACTCGACTTTTGTCAGCGCGCTCGTGAGTTCGACGCGATTGCCGTCGATACCGAGTTTTTGCGCGAGCGCACGTTTCATCCGCGCCTGTGCCTGGTTCAGATTGCCACCCCTGCCGAGAGCGTCGCGGTCGATCCTTTGGTGATCGACGACTTATCGCCGCTGGCCGAGCTTATGGCCGACGAGAGCGTGGTCAAGGTCTTCCACGCCTGCTCGCAGGATATGGAGGTCATGCTCCACACCGTGGGCGCGCTGCCGCGACCGATTTTTGACACACAGGTCGCCGCCGCCTTTTTGGGCGAGCGCCAGCAGATTTCCTACGGCGCGCTCGTTCAGACGTTCTGCGGCGTATCGCTGCCCAAGACCGAGTCGCTGACCGATTGGTCGCGCCGCCCGCTGAGCGATAAGCAGATTGAGTACGCGATCGATGACGTCAAGTATCTGATCGTCGCCTATACCGAGATGATGAGCCGCCTGCGCGAGCTTGGCCGCGTGGACTGGGTGCTCGACGAGTTGCGCCCGCTGGCAGACGAGTCGCACTACCGCGCCGACCGGCATGAGGCATTCCGCAAGGTCAAGCGCATCAACTCGTGTAGCCGCCATCAGCTGGGCATTGCGCGCGAGCTTGCCGCCTGGCGCGAGGACCGCGCCGAGCGCCGCAACATCCCGCGCAAGTGGGTCATGTCCGACGATACGCTGCTGGCGCTCGTCAAGCGCAATCCCGTGCGCGTTGAGGAGTTCCGCAGCATCCGCGGCACCGATCAACTGGGGGAGCGCGATGTGGACGGCGCGCTCATGGCCATCAAGCGCGGCGCGAGCTGCCCGCACGATCGCCTGCCGCTCATGGTGCGCGGACATCGCCAGATCTCTCCGGAGCTGGAGAGCGTGACGGATCTCATGTACGCGCTCATTCGCCTGGTTGCCGAGCGTTCGGGCGTGGCGACCTCGGTCATTGCCTCGCGCGATGACCTGGCCGACTATATCGAGCATCCCGAGCAGAGCCCTCTGCGCGAAGGTTGGCGCTTTGAGCTTGTGGGCTCGCGCCTGGACGATCTGCTCTCGGGCAACATGGGATTGACGGTGAAGGACGGCAAAATCGAGCTCCTGTAGGTATATGGTTACGCGGTTTTACCAAACCGCGTAACAGCTCGACGCTGCAAACGGTCGAGAGCGGCAATCTGACGTTCAATCGTCGCTCGCGTACCAAAGTACGCGTCGCTTCTCTTTCACGTCACCTTGCTCGCTCTCGGCCGTTTTCGCTGACATTGCCAAAACATCGATACTGTCTCGTTGGCTGGGCGAGTGGGTAGAATGCCTCCAACGTGTAACTCGATTCGGAGGAATTCGCATGCCCTATTACTATGGTTATGGCTTTGGCATCGACCCGCTGTACCTGCTGGTCGTCCTTGTTTGTACGGTGCTCGGTCTTGCCGCGCAGAGCTATATCAACTCGACGTATAAAACCTGGTCCAAGGTTCGCTCGGACGGCGACACGGGCGCTGCGGTCGCGCGCCGCATGCTCGACGCCAGCGGTTGCAATGCCGTGGGTATCAAGGACGTCGCCGGTGAGCTCACCGACCATTACAACCCGCAGGATAACAACCTGTATCTCTCGGATGCCAACCGTTCGGGTGGATCGGTCGCAAGCGTTGCCGTCGCCTGCCACGAGGCGGGCCACGCCGCCCAGCGCCAAAGCGGCTATGCCATGATGAAGGTGCGCACTGCCCTGGTCCCGGTCGTCAACTTTACCCAGAACACCTGGACCATCGTGCTACTCATGGGCCTGTTTATGAACATCGCGGGACTCACGACCCTCGCGCTGATCTTCTTCTCGTTTAGTGTGTTGTTCCAGCTGGTTACGCTGCCGGTCGAGATTGATGCCAGCCGCCGCGCCGTGGCGTACATCGAGCGGTCGGGCATGAGTTCCAAGCAGGTCAACGGTGCCAAGAAGGTCCTGACGGCAGCCGCGCTTACCTATGTTGCCGCAGCGCTCACCTCGATCATTCAGCTGCTCTACCTGATGGCTCGCTACAACAGAAACTCCAACCGATAACAAATTGGCTTGACAGGCGCCGCGGGGATTTGTGTCCCCGCGGCGCTGTACTATGTGTTGGACTTGAATTTGCGCAGGGCTGGAGCCTTTGTGCACGATAACGAAAGGAGGCTGCGTGGCAGGCTGGAATCTAACCGGCAATGCCGTTTCCGCCGAGTTTGACGGCTCGGACGATCAGGAGCGCAAGGAACTCAGCGTGAGCCAGGCGGTGGAGATCGCCGCCGGTGCACTCGATGCTATTCCGCAGCTGAGTGTCTTGGGCGAGGTCACGGGTTTCCGTGGCCCCAATGCCCGAAGCGGCCACTGCTACTTCCAGATTAAGGACGATTCGGCCGCCGTTGACTGCATCATTTGGAAGGGCGCCTATCTCAAGCGCACGTTCGATCTGCGCGACGGCATGCAGGTGAGCTTTAAGGGTAGCTTCAATCTCTATAAGCCCACGGGCCGCATGAGTTTTGTCGCCCGCTCGTTTTCGCTGGCGGGGGAGGGTCTGCTGCGTCAACAAGTGGCGCAACTGGCCGAAAAGCTGAGCCGCGAGGGCCTGATGGACGAAGCGCGCAAGCGCCGCATCCCGGTGTTCTGTTCACGCGTGGCGGTCGTCACCTCACTTTCGGGTGCCGTAATCGATGACGTCAAGCGCACATTGCGTCGTCGCAACCCGCTCGTCGAGCTCGTTTGCGTGGGTGCCAAAGTTCAAGGCGAGGGAGCGCCGGCAGAGCTCATTGAGGGTTTGCGTCGCGCCGCTTCCATTACGCCGGCGCCCGATTGCATATTGCTCGTGCGCGGCGGCGGCTCCTTCGAGGACCTCATGACCTTTAATGACGAGGAGCTTGCCCGCGCGGTGGCGGCTTGTCCTGTGCCCGTGGTGACCGGCATTGGCCATGAGCCCGATACCTCGATCTGCGACATGGTGAGCGACCGCCGCGCCTCCACGCCCACGGCGGCGGCCGAATCGGTTGCGCCGGCTATGACGGAGCTGGCAGATGTGCTCGAGGCGCGCCATCAGCGTCTGGGCGCCGCGATGGCATCGATGATCGGGTCAGATCAGGTCGATCTGGAAATGCTCGATCAGCGTGGTCGCCGCGCTTGGGACACCTATACGGCCCGTCTGGGCGATGCGCTCGATGCCGCCGCACGCCGTCCGTGCCTCAACGACCCCACATTTATGGTCGAGCGTCGCGAGTCTGAGCTTGCCCTGACGGCTGATCGCCTGTCCGGCGCTGTAACGCGTTCGGTTGGGGCCTTCCGCTCCGACTTTGAGCGCCTGCCCGAGCGCTTGATCGCAAGCACCTCGGGGCTCGATGGCAAGCGCCATGCGCTCACGCTTGCGAGCTCCCGTCTGGAGCATCAGGGGCGCACGATGCTCAGCAAGCCCGCGTCCGACCTGGGCCGAGCTGCTGCGTCGCTCGATGCCTTGTCGCCGCTCAAGGTGCTTGCCCGCGGTTACTCCATCGCGTACAGCGAGGACGGTGTGGCTACGAGCGCCAAGACCTTTAAGCCGGGCGACGCTATTCGCGTGCGCATGGCGGACGGCAACGTGGCAGCAACCGTCAACGCGGTCGAGTAGGCCGCCTTTCATAGCGATAAACCTTTAGGAAAGGAAACAGATATGGCAGAGAAGACCCCGGTCGAGCAGCTTACGTACAAGCAGGCCTCGCAGGAGCTGGAGCTCATCATCCGCAGCCTGGAGTCGGGCGACATGGAGCTCGAGGAGTCGCTCGAGAGCTATACCCGCGGCGTCGAGCTCCTCAAGAGCCTACGCACCCGCCTGTCCGATGCCGAGCAGAAGGTCTCGGTGCTCCTTAAGGACGTCGACGGCAACGACGTGCTCGCCGACGGCGAAGCCGCCAACACCGACGATAACCTCTCGTTCTAACCACCTCGCAGCCTACTTTGGGGTAGTCTTTTTGGGACGGGGCTTTTTTGACTACCCTTGCGCGACGGCTCGCCAGGTGCCTGCGCTTGCGAAAAAGTAGTCAAAAAAGCCCCGTCCCAAAAAGACTACCTTGGTCTGTGAGAAAGGAACCAACCATGTGTGATTGCATCTTCTGCAAAATTGCCAACCATGAGATCCCCTCGACCGTCGTTTACGAGGACGATCAGGTCATCGCCTTCGACGACCTCAATCCCCAGGCGCCGGTCCACACCCTCGTGATTCCCAAGAAGCACTACAGCGACATCGCCGACAACGTACCTGCCGAGACCATGGGCGCCATGGCCCACGCCATCCAGGAGGTCGCTAAGGCCAAGGGCTTGGAGGACGGTTTCCGCGTCATCTCCAACAAGGGCGTCAACGCCGGTCAGACCGTCATGCACTTCCACATGCATGTCCTCGGCGGCAAGAACCTGGGCGAGAACCTCATCTGAGGACGCTTCTTCCGTGGGATGAGGCGAAAGCTTGGGCACCGATAACTTATATATCAACGCAATAAACCCGAGCGCGAGGGCGTTTGGGTTTATTATTGAAGCGTATGTAACCTGGCGGCGCCACACCGCCTGTTAGTAGGGAGACACATGAACGTTCTGGTCGTCAACGCAGGATCTTCGACCCTTAAGTATCAGGTCATCGATACCAAGTCCCACAAGGTGTCCGCAAAGGGCTCCTGCGAGCGCGTCTGCTTTACCGGCGGTACCTTCACCCACGCTGCCAACGGCTCCAAGAAGGTGACCGAGAACATCGAGTTCCCCGACCACAAGGTCGCCATCGAGGTCGTCCTGAAGGACCTCGAGGCCAACGGCGTCAAGATCGAGGGCATCGGCCACCGTATCGTTCAGGGCGGTTGGTACTTCGGCGATTCCTCCCTCGTCGACGAGGACGTCCTCGCCAAGATCCGCGAGGTCGCTCCGCTCGCCCCGCTGCACAACAACCCCGAGGCCAACGTTATCGAGTACTGCCTCGAGCAGTATCCCGACCTGCCCAACGTCACGGTCTACGACACTGCTTTCCACTTCAACATGCCCGAGGTCGCCAAGACCTACGCCCTGCCCAAGGACGTCTGCGACAAGCTGCACATCCGTAAGTACGGCGCCCACGGCACCAGCTACCGCTACATCTCCAAGAAGGTTGCCGAGATGACCAACGGCGAGGCACGCAAGGTCGTCGTGTGCCACATCGGTTCCGGCGCTTCCCTGTGCGCTATCGAGGACGGTAAGTGCATGGACACCACCATGGGCTTGACGCCGCTCGACGGTGTCATGATGGGCACCCGCTGCGGCTCCATCGACCCGGCTACCGTGTGCTACCTGCAGCGCGAGGGTGGCTACACCTTCGACGAGGTCGACGAGATGATGAACAAGAAGTCCGGCCTTTTGGCTGTGACCGGCGGCAAGACCAACGACTGCCGCAACGTCGAGGAGCTCACCGCTGCTGGTGACCCCGAGGCTCAGCTCGCCTTCGATATGTTCGTCTACAAGATTGCCGCCAAGGCTGCCGAGATGGCCACTTCCATGTGCGGTATGGACACCCTGGTCTTTACCGCCGGCATCGGCGAGCACGCTCCGGCCGTTCGCGCCGGCGTGGCCGACCGTCTGGCCTTTATGGGCGTTAAGATGGATCATGCCCGCAACGCCCTGCGTGGCGACGGCGCCTGGTGCCTGTCCGCCAAGGATTCCAAGGTCAAGATCTTCGTCATCCCCACGGACGAGGAGTTCATGATCGCTTCCGACGTCGAGCGCATCGTCAACGGCAAGTAATTGCAAGAGGGGAGGGGCTGGGCGACCGAGCGCCGTTCGGCCCCTCTTTTGCGCTCGTTGGGCGATATGCTGATAGCTATTTATCAAGATATGATAACTTCTTATTAACATGCGGCCGCCTTAAGGGGTCTGCGTCGACCGTATTGCACTGCAAAGGAGTCTCATGAACGTACTTGTTGTCAACGCCGGCAGCTCAAGCCTTAAATATCAGCTTTTGGATACCGATACCCGCAAGGTTTTCGCCAAGGGCAACTGCGAGCGTATCGGATCGGACATGGGCGTCTTTGGCCACTCCGAGAACGGTGGCGCCAAGCAGACCGAGGAGGTCCCTTTCCCCGATCATCGCTCTGCTATCGCTCGTGTGCTCGAGGAGCTTGAGAAGACCGACTTTACGATTGATGGCATTGGGCATCGTATCGTTCAGGGCGGCTGGCACTTCGATGATTCCGCAGTCGTCGACGACGAGGTTATGGCCAAGATTCTTGAGGTAGCACCGCTTGCTCCGCTGCACAACTACGGCGAGGCCGCGGCAATCGAATATTGCCGCGAGAAGTATCCGGAGCTGCCCAACGTGGCCGTCTTCGACACCTCGTTCCACATGACCATGCCCGAGGTTGCCTACACCTACGCCCTGCCCAAGGACGTGTGCGACAAGTACCACGTGCGCAAGTACGGCGCACACGGTACGAGCCACCGCTACGAGTGGATGATGGCCAAGGAGATTCTGGGCTCGCGCTGCCACCGTCTGCTTTCGTGCCATCTGGGCAACGGTGCTTCGCTCGCCGCCATCGAGGACGGCGTGTGCCGCGACACCACGATGGGCCTCACGCCGCTCGATGGCCTGATGATGGGCACCCGTTGTGGTTCCATCGACCCTGCTACCGTGTGCTACCTGCAGCGTGAGGGCGGCTACAGCTACCAGGAAGTCGATGACATGATGAACAAGCAGTCTGGTCTGCTTGCCATCTCGGGTATCTCCAACGACGCCCGCGACATCCGCACGCGCGCCTCCGAGGGCGATGAGCGCTGCCTGCTCGCCTTCGACATGTTCGCCTACAAGGCCATGCAGCAGGCCGGTTCCATGATCGCATCCATGGCGGGCGTGGACACCATCACCTTTACCGCCGGCATCGGCGAGAACGACTGGTCGATCCGCAAGGCCTTCTGCGACTGCTTTGAGTGGCTGGGCGTGCGCATCGACAACAACAAGAACCGCGAGGCCGTGGGCAACGGCCCGCAGGTCATCAGCTCCGCCGGTTCCGCCGTCACGGTCATGGTCATCCCCACCGACGAGGAATACATGATCGCCCACGACGTCGAGCGTCTGACCAAGAACAACTAGCGTGCTCGTTTGCATGTAAACGAAAGGCCTCCGAAGCAACAGCTCCGGAGGCCTTTTTTTACTAGCAGAAGGACAGCGGAAACTCCATCCCGTTTCGAGCACAAATTCTGGGACACGCTTTCCGGTTGAGGCACGTTGCGGAAAATACGACCCACAACAAAGCAAAATTCCGTCCCGCAGTTTCCCAAACAGCCCCCAAGTGGAAGCTACATCCCGCAATCCGCCTTCAAACCGGGACACGCTTTCCGGCACAACAACCGCCGAGGCCCTATCAGCCTTTCAAATCCAAAGTGACCATATCCGCATCGTTTGCCCCCCAGCAACGGCACCCATCCATTCAGATTCTCAGCCCCAACTCGTAGCCAAGCCGCCGTCCACTCCAGATCCCCTGAGCACCACGTGGCGGCAGGGACCCTACAGGGTAAAGCTCTGAAAACATTCCGCAGGACGCATGAAACCCCCGCCGCACGAAGTGCGCAGCGGGGGCTTCATGCATGTCCGAGGACGTTTTCAGAGCTTTACCCTGTAGGGTCCCGAGGGGATACGTCCGCTACTCAGCCATCTGAGCCTGGACGGCGGTGATGGCTACGACACCCACGATGTCGTCGGCAGAGCAGCCGCGCGAAAGGTCGTTAACCGGCTTGGCGATGCCCTGCAGGATGGGGCCGTAGGCGTCGGCGCCGGCGAAGCGCTGGACCAGCTTGTAGCCGATGTTGCCGGCCTCGAGGTCGGGAAACACGAGCACGTTGGCCTTGCCGGCAACGGAGGAGCCGGGAGCCTTGAGCTGGGCGACGTTGGGGACGATGGCGGCGTCGAGCTGCAGGTCGCCATCGATGGCGAGCTCGGGGGCCTTCTCTTTGCAGAACTTCACGGCCTCCTGGACCTTCTTGGCGACTTCGCCGCCGGCGGAACCCATGGTGGAGTAGGAGAGCATAGCCACGTGCGGCTCAACGTTGCCCATGAAGGTGGACCAGGAGTGAGCGGAGGCGATGGCGATCTCGGAGAGCTCATCGGAGGACGGGTTGATGTTGAGGCCGCAGTCGGCGAAGATCAGCGTGCCGTCGGTGCCGAACTGCGGGGTGTCGGTGCACATCACAAAGAAGGCCGAGACCAGCTTGGTGCCCGGGGCGGTCTTGAGGATCTGCAGCGCGGGGCGCAGAGTGTCGGCGGTGGAGTGGCAGGCGCCGGAGACCAGGCCATCGGCATCGCCCATCTTGACCATCATGGTGCCAAAGTAGGTGGCGTCCATCACCTGGGCGCGAGCCTGCTCGATGGTGACACCCTTCTTGGCGCGGAGCTCGGCAAACTTCTGCGCGTACTCCTCGTGCTTCTCGGCATTGCGCGGGTCGATGACGGTAGCGCCGGGAACGTTGATCTCGTCGGGGTTGCCCAAGATGACGATCTTTGCCAAGCCCTCCTCGATGATCTTGGTAGCTGCGATGATGGTGCGCGGATCTTCGCCCTCGGGCAGGACGATCGTCTTAAGGTCGGCCTTGGCGGCAGACTTCATACGGTTTAGGAAATCGCTCATGTTACTCCTTACAAGCGTTTCGCTAAGCTCCAGGCACCCGGCTTTCCACGAATAAACCCGCTGCTAGCGGGTTTACCTTTCAAATATGTACGCCGGGGTGCTTGAGCTTTCCTTGTGTGGCAAGCTCATTATAGGACGCATTAGCGCTATAATCGCTCTGATAAATATGTCTCGAAGAATGTTCGAGAAAAGCCCAGCTAACGAGCCCGTGGCTTTTGACAAGGAGTATCGATGCAGATTACCTCAGGCCTGCCTGAAGGCTTTAACGCCGGCGCATACGACATGATTGTCGTCGGTGCCGGGTATGCCGGTGCCGTTTGTGCCCGCCGTCTTGCCGAGACCATCGGCTATCGCGTTGCCGTTTTGGAGCGCCGTGGCCACATTGCGGGCAATGCTTACGACTGCTTTGATGAGGCCGGGATCCTGGTCCACGAGTATGGTCCGCACATTTACCATACCTTTAACGAGCGCGTCCACAATTTTCTGTCGCGCTTTACCAAGTGGACGGACTACCAGCACAAGGTGCTCGCCAACATCAACGGCACCCTTATGCCCGTGCCTTTTAACCACGCGAGCCTCAAGCTCGCCTTTGGCGATGAGCGCGGCGAGGAGCTGTATCAGAAGCTCGTGGAGACCTTTGGCAAGGACGTCAAGGTGCCCATCATGGAGCTGCGCAAGAAGAACGACCCGGATCTTGCCGAGGTCGCCGATTACGTCTACGAGAACGTCTTTTTGCATTACACCATGAAGCAGTGGGGCCAGACGCCCGACCAGATCGATCCCTCGATCACCGGCCGCGTTCCCGTCTTTGTGGGCGACGATGACCGCTATTTCCCGCAGGCTCCCTTCCAGGGCATGCCGCAGGACGGCTATACCGCGTTGTTCGAGCATATGCTCGACCACGATCTGATTGATGTGTTCTGCGACGTGGACGCCCGCGACCTCTTTGAGATCGACGAGACCACCGTCAAGATCGACGGCAAGGTCTATGGCGGCGAGATCGTCTACACCGGTCCGCTCGACGAGCTGTTCAACCTCGACTTGGGCGCTCTGCCGTACCGTACGCTCGACATGAAGTTCGAGACGCTCGATATGGACCAGTTCCAGCCCGTGGGCACCGTCAATTACACCACGAGCGAGGATTACACGCGTATCACCGAGTTCAAGAACATGACTGGTCAGGTCCTGCCCGGCAAGACCACCATCATGAAGGAGTATTCCAAGGCCTATACGCCCGGCTCGGGTGAGACGCCCTATTACGCCATTCTGGAGCCCGAGAACCGCGAGCTCTATGAGCGCTATCTTGAGCGCGTCCAGAACCTGACGAACTTCCACCCGGTGGGTCGCCTGGCCGAGTATCGTTACTACGATATGGATGCCGTGACCAACTCTGCCCTCGATCTTTCGGATGAGATTATCGCCTGCCATGCATAAAGTCATATCATTCGGTATTCCCTCGTATAACGCCGCCAAGGACATGGACCATTGCATCACCTCCATTCTGGAGGGGAGCGATTACGCCACCGATATCGAGATCATCATCGTCGATGACGGTTCCAAGGACGAGACGGCAGCTAAGGCCGATGAGTGGGAGGCGCGTTACCCCGGTATCATCCGCGCGGTGCATCAGGAGAACGGCGGCCACGGCATGGCCGTCCTCTCGGGCCTGCGCGAGGCGCAGGGCACCTACTACAAGGTCGTCGACTCGGACGACTGGCTCGACGGTGCGGCGCTTTTGACCATGCTTTCGATTCTGCGTGGCTTTGAGGAGCGCGACCAGCGCGTCGATCTGTTTATCTCGAACTATGTGTACGAGAAGGTTTACGAGGGTACGCATACCGCTATTGGTTACAAGTTTGCCCTGCCGCGCAAAAAGATCTTTACCTGGGACCAGATTGGCCATTTCCGTCTGGACCAGAATTTGCTCATGCACAGCCTGTGTTATCGCACGGATGTGCTGCGCGCGTCCAATCTGCCTATGCCGCCGCACACGTTCTATGTCGACAATATCTACGCCTATGTGCCGCTGCCGCGCTGCAAGACCATGTACTACGCCGACATCGACCTCTATCGTTACTTTATCGGTCGCGAGGGCCAGAGCGTCAACGAGGCCACGATGGTCAAACGTCTGGACCAGCAGTTTCGCGTGACGCGCATTATGATGGAGTCGTTCCATCTGTACAGCGATGTCGAGTCGTCGCGTCTGCGCGCGTACATGATGGGCTATTTCACCATGATGATGGCAATTTGTTCGGTGCTTACCAAGCTTTCCGATGAGGATTGCGCCGACGAGCGCCTGACGACATTGTGGAGTGATTTGAAGGCCTACGACGAGCGTATGTATCGTCGTGCGCGCTACGGTGTGGTCGGCTTCTTTACCAACCTGCACGGGCGGGCTGGAGACAAAACCACACTCGGCCTATACCGTCTTGCCTCAAAGATCTTCAAATTCAACTAGTGCATAAACGCTCGGGTAACGGGGACCCCTGGTCCTTAACTTGCTACTTCGAACAGTCCTGCGCAAGACGGAGGCGCCACTGGCGCCTCCTTTGCGTGCGGAACTCGTATCAAGTTAAGGACCAGGGGCCCTCTGCTATGTCCCGCTTTATGTCAGCAAGCTGAATTTGAAGATCTTCGACGCGCGGTACACAGGGGCCTGGGCTGAAAGAGATCTTGTTGAGTAGGTTACCCGGTTGGCCTTGGTTATGTTTGTCGCGAGTTCCGCACGAGCCGAAGAGCACTTAATGTGCTCTTCGTGCGAGCCAGGACTGTAGAGCAGCAAACATAACCAAGGCCAACCGGGCAACCGGACGAGCTAGTTTACTTCGCAACGCCGGGGATGCCGTGGGATGTTTTGGCGGTTTTGGCTCCGTTTACGATGGCGGTTTCCAGGGCCCTTACGGCGAGCATGCCCAGCAGGTCTAGGGGAACGGCGGCGCTTGCCTGGCTGCCCAGCTTGCCGCTGGCAAGGGTGTAGATGGTGTCACCGTCGTTGGTGGTGTGTGTGGGGCGGATGGCGTGTGCATAGGCGTCTGCGGCCATCTGGGAGACCTTGGTGGCCTGGGCCTTAGTGAGCTCCACGTTGGTGACGATGCAGCTGATGGTGGTGTTGGTGCGGTCGAGTGGCATTTTCATAGAGCCGGCGGCGGCAAGGGCGGCGAGCTCCATGTCGACGATCTGGTCGCTATCGGCTGCGGCGCGCATGCCGGCCACCCACTCGCCGGTGGTTGGGTCGACCACGTTGCCACAGGCGTTGACCGAGACCACGGCGCCCACCTTGACGGTGCCGAGTGCCACGGCAGCAGCTCCAAGGCCAGCCTTCATGCAGGTGGCGGGCCCCATGAGCTTGCCTACGGTGGCGCCGGTGCCGGCACCTACATTGCCCTGCTCGAGTGTGGTGGGGGTATGGTCGAGCGCCTCGCGCACGGCGGCGATACCGGCCTCAATGTCGGGACGCACGGTGGGATCGCCAAAGGCGAGGTCGAAGATGCAGCTGGAACACACGATGGGCACCTGCGTGGGGCCGACGGGCAGGCCGATGCCGCGGCTCTCGAGTTCGCGGGCCACGCCGCTTGCCGCTTCGAGACCAAAGGCCGAACCGCCCGAAAGGCAGACGGCGTGGACCTTATCGACGGTGTTCTCGGGACGCAGCAGATCGGTCTCGCGCGAAGCGGGAGCGCCACCACGTACGTCAACGCCGCCGGTGGCACCCTCGGGCGCCACGATTACGGTGCAGCCGGTGCCGGCCTCCCCGTCTGTATAGTTGCCAAAGCAAAAGCCATCGATATCGCAAACGTCAATGGCTTCGAGCAGGGTGTCCATGTTTTCTCCTATCGGTTTTCCGCCGGGCCTTATGCTCGGTCGGGATCCGTACGGTACGGCAAAAGTGTAGGCGCCGGGGGATACCCAGCGCCAGATGCAATTACGAGAGTTTTTGAATCGCACGTGCGACGCGAGCGATGGGTAAGCCCACCACGTTGTAGAAGTCGCCCGAAATGTCATGCACGAGCATGCGGCCGCCTGTGCCCTGGATACCGTAGGCTCCGGCCTTGTCCATGGGTTCGCCGGAGGCAACATAGTGCCCGATCTGCTCCTCGGTAAGCTCATAGAACGTCACGTCGGTCACATCGACAAACGACAGACTTTCGGCGGCATGCGGAGCTGCAGCGTCGCCGGCTTTAACGATGCAGACGCCGGTTGCCACCTGGTGCGTGCGGCCCGAAAGCTCGCGGAGCATGGTGCGTGCCTCGTTCTCGTCTGCCGGCTTGCCCAAAATTTGCCCGTCAAAGGTGACAATGGTATCGGCTGCGACAGTCAGTTCGTTGGGTTTGGCGTGCTCGGAGGCAACGGCAGCGGCTTTGGCGCGTGCCAAGCGTTCGACAAGCGTAAGCGGAGCTTCGCCATCAAAAGGTGTTTCGTCGATATCTGCGGGAATTACGCGAACGTCATAGCCCGCCTCGCGCATCAGCTCTATGCGGCGCGGCGATTGCGAAGCCAAAATCATAGCTGGATGCCCTCGGCAACCTTCTCGACGGCCTTGTCGCCGGCGAGTGTGCGCAGCAGCTCCAAGGCAAAGGGAAGTGACTGTGCCATGCCGCTGGCAGTGATGATGTTGCCGTCTTGCGTGACCTTCTCGCCGGTATAAGCACCCTCGGGGAAGCTCTTCTCAAAGCCGGGGAAGCACGTGGCTCGGTGTCCCTCGAGCAGACCAAGCTCGCCCAGGATAAACGGGGCGGCGCAGATGGCGGCAACGTGCTTGGTTGCGGCGAACTCGCAGACTACATCGCAGACACGCTGGTCGGCGCGCAAGTTGGTGGCTCCGGGCAGGCCGCCGGGCAGCACGATGCAGTCGTACTCCTCAAAGTTGATCTCATCAAAGAGCGCATCGCAGGTCACGGGAATCTGCAGCGAGCTCACGACCTCGCGTGTGGGCATGATCGAGACGAGCGTGGCGCGCACGCCGCCGCGACGCATGACGTCGACCATGGTCAGGCATTCAATAGTTTCAAAGCCATCGGCGGCGAGAACGGCAACGCTGGGCATGAGAGTTCCTTTCGTAAGGCGGCATACAATTAGCCGTCTTATACCCCGAAGACCTATGCTTGCCACGCTCGATTTCCCAATGTTTAAAAAGGGACGGGGATTAAATAATCATTCGGAACAAATTTATTTTTATCCCCGTCCCAGAAAAATCATCGGGTGTGGTCTTGGGCAAACAGTCTAGTTGCGCTTGAGATGGGCGACGGTTTCGCAGTGGAAGGTTTGCGGGAACAGGTCGACCGGCGTGATCTTGACGGGGGAGAAGGTTCCTTCCTCGACAAAGCGCTTAAGATCGCGTGCCAAAGTCGCCGGATCACAGCTCACGTAGGCCACGTCGCGGGCGCTCGTGCTGGCGATGAGGTCGATTGCCTCGGGTGCCAGACCTGCACGCGGCGGGTCGACTACCAGGACATCGGCATCCTGGTCGGGGAACTCGCGCACGGCATCGCCGCCGATGACATCGACGTTATCGAGCTTGTTGATCTCGAGGTTGCGGCGCAGGTCGCGCACGGCCGGGCCGTAGGCCTCGACGGCGGCAACAAAATCACAGCGGCGGGCGAGCGGCAGGGTAAAGGTGCCGGCGCCGCAGTACAGGTCCATGGCAAGCTCGTCTTCTTGCGGGTCGAGCGCCTCCATGACAAGCTCGATCAAAATCTCGGCGCCCTTGGTGTTGACCTGGAAAAACGATGGGGCCGAAAGGCGCATCTGGCCGTCGGCGATGTTCTCGGTCCAGGAGCCCTCGCCGGCGAGCATCTCCACCTTGGAGACGCGGCGGGCCTTCTTCTCGCCCTTGCTCATGACGCGCACTACGCTCGTGGGGCGAGCGGCGTCTGCCAACACGCGCGAGACCTGCGAGCGCGGGAAGGAGCCCGTGGGCGTCCAAAGTGCGACCTCGAGCGCCTTGGTGCGACGCGAAGCGCGAATGCCCACGCGCTCCAGACCCAGATCGTGACTGCCGCTCAGATAGTTGAGCGCGCCGACGACCGATTTGAGCGCCTTGGGAAAACGCTTATCGAACAGCGGGCACGAATCTACGGTGACGATCTTGCTGGGATCGACGCCGTGCATGCCAAGGCGAACGCGGCCGTTAACGAGGGTGGGCTCCAGCTCAATCTTGTTGCGGTAGCCCCAGTCGTCCTTGGTGTGGCGGATGGGCTGGACAAGATCGTTGACCTGCTCGGGGGCGAACTTGCCAATGCGCTCGAGCGTGGAGCGCAGGTTTTGCTCTTTGGCGGCAAGCTGCGCGGTGCGCGAGAGATTGCCCCACGAACAACCGCCGCAGACGCCCACGAAGGGGCAGGGGGGCTGAATGCGATCGGGGCCCGGCTCCAGAATCTCGGTCGTGCGGGCGCGCATAAACGACTTGCCGTCCTGCACGATCTCGGCCTCGACGGTGTCGCCTGCCACGGCGCCCTGCACAAAGACGGCCTTGCCGTTGTCGGCGTGCGCCAGTCCGTCGGCGCCGTAGGTCATCGATTCTATGGTGAGCTTCATGTTCCTGCCTGTCATTCGCGGTATTGTTCGCAACCATGGTAGCAGTGAAAAGCGCCCCGTATTTGGGGTATTCCTCAAATACGGGGCGCTTCTACAAACGTCTATTTCGTCTTGCCGGTAATGAGCGTCTTAAGGCCTAGGCCGATCAGGCCCAGTCCCATGCGCACGCGACCGGGGCGATGGCGCTCGATGGTCTTGGTCTTGCCAGCGGGCTTCTCGCGGCGGGCGCCCTTCTCGGACGCGGGGTTGGCCGTCTGCGGTTGGGGCCGAGGAGCAGGCTCGGACTCAGGCTCTATGACGGTTGCCTGAACCTTCTGGACCTCGGGTGCGGCCGGCTGCGGTTCGAGCTCAGGCTTGGATGCGAGCGTAGGTTCTGCCTTGGCGACGGCCTCGGCGTTGCGATAGGCACGCTCCAGCAGAGCTTCCTGCGAGTTGAAGGGCTTCTCGCCGTCTTTGCGCTCCACGGGAATCCAGGTGCCGTCACTCGTCAGACTGCGTGCCTTCACGTTGTCGCGCAGCTGCATGCCCATGTACTCGTGCACCTGGGCGCGGCAGGTGGGGTCGAGCACGGGGAAGGCGATCTCCACGCGGTGCTCGGTGTTGCGCGTCATCATGTCTGCCGAGCTCAGGTAGATCATATCCGAGTCCACGCCAAAGGCATAGACGCGCGCATGCTCCAAAAAGCGTCCGACGATGGAGCGCACGTGCACGTTCTCGGTCTTGCCCGGAACACCGGGCTTGAGGCACGAGATACCGCGGATGATCATGTCCACGCGCACACCGGCACACGATGCCTCGGCGATCTTGTCGATGACCTCGCGGTCGGTAAGCGAGTTGAGCTTAAAGAACACGCGGGCGGGCTCGCCGACAAGGGCACGCTGAATCTCGCGGTCCAGGCCGCGCATGATGAGCGGCTTGAGGCCCACGGGCGCCACGCCCAGGAAGCGGTAGTCGCCGCGCAGGTTGCCCAGCGACAGGTTGCGGAAGAACAGGTTGGCGTCCTCGCCGATGCCGGGATGCGCGGTCATGAGCATAAAGTCGCTGTAGAGCTTGGCCGTCTTCTCGTTAAAGTTGCCGGTACCCAAAAGCGTCAGACGGGTAAGCGCCATGCCCTCGCGATAGGTGAGCTGGCAGATCTTGGAATGGCATTTAAAGCCCTCGGAGCCGTAGATAACGGTGCAGCCGGCCTCTTCCAGCCGCTCGGCCCATTCGATGTTGTTTTGCTCGTCAAAGCGGGCGCGGAGCTCCATGAGCACTGTAACCTCTTTGCCGTTTTCGGCAGCATCGATGAGCGACTCGCACAGGCGGCTTTGTTTGGCCACGCGGTAGAGCGTGATGCGAAGCGAGATGCACTCGGGGTCGTAGGCTGCTTCGTGCACCAGGTCCAAGAACGGATTCATGGTCTCGTAAGGGTAAAAGAGCAGCTTGTCGTGCTGCAGCACCTGATCGCGGATGGAGCGGGTCATATCGATGGTGGGGTTGGGCTGCGGCCTAAACGGCGTAAAGAGCAACTCGTTGCGTAAATGCTCGGGTATTTTGCCCTCGATGCCAAAGACGTAGCCCAGGTTGAGCGGGATATCGCAGGTAAAAACCGAGCGGCGCGAAAGCTCGAGCGCTTTGCGGATGGTCTTGAGCGTTGGCTTTTCGAGCGAGCCCGATACGGCGAGCACCACCGGCTGCAGGCGCAGGCGCTTCTTGAGGATGCGCTTCATGTGCTGGCGGTAATCCTCTTCCTCCTCGACGCCTTCGCCGTCCGGATCGATGTCGGCGTTGCGGGTGACGCGGATGAGCGCGCGGTCGAGCGGCTTATAGGAGCCGAAGCAGCTGTCCAGGCAGGCGAGGATGACGTCCTCGAGCAGAATGTAGGAGTAGGTGCCGGTGGGCGAGGGGATTTCGACCACGCGGTTCATCGAGGTGGGAATCTCGATAAGGCCCAGCAGGCTCTCCTCGTCGGTGATGCCGTCCAGGCCACAAGCCAGATAGAGCGCGCCGTTGCGCAGGTTGGGGAAGGGATGGCGCGGATCGATGACCAGCGGCGAGATGACCGGTGATACGTAGGCCTGGAAGTAGCGGGTTACAAAGGTATGTTCCTCGGGCGTAAGCGAATCGATGCGGGCGCGGTGAACGCCCAAAGCGTCGAGCTTGTCCTCGATGCTCTTAAAGATCGACTCCCAGCGGGTAAGGAGCCCGGGCAGCTCTGCCATGACAGCATCGACCTGTTCGGAGGCGGTCATATTGCTCTTGTTGTCGACGGGCTGTTTTTTGAGCTCTGCCAGATCGGACAAGCCGCCCACGCGCACCATGAGAAACTCGTCGAGATTTGACTCGAAGATCGAGACGAACTTAAGGCGCTCGAACAGTGGCACAGACTCATCGAAGGCTTCGTCGAGTACGCGGTTATCAAAGCGCAGCCAGCTAAGCTCTCGATTTTGCGTATACGAGAAATCGCGCGGTTTCTTGCGCAGCTTGGCGGCGTTCTGCTTCTTTTCGATTTTGCTCGGCATATGCATCTGTCCGTTCAGTCCCCAAAGGGACGGTAGCCTAACACTGTTTGCTATTGTCTCAATTTAGTCGACCTATGGCACATACGTATCGCGCGAACGGTATCTTTACCTACTTATTACGCTGACGATCCGAAGCACTAACGTCCGGTGCTTTGAACAAGCGATCTATATCCTCACTCAACTGGTGAGAATGTATGAATAAGAATGATAGCAAGCTGAATATAATCGAATTTAGGTCGAATCGAGGACAAGCGTCATTTATATGCAGAAAACCGTTTTCGCTATGCAATTTTGAATCATGGATAACTTTGAGTGTTCAATCTTGATTTCCTAGAAAAATAACGTTTACCTAGGAAAATCTGCTTTATGAAACTGAAGTGCATCATGGGAAATCATATGCGATATACCGTTCATCGTAGTTTGTTGACCGTTCGGGGGCGAGGTGGAATTGCGGGTGGAAATTGGATATAACTAGAGCTGTCAGCAAGCAGCGCTCCATACGGAGGGGCGCTGATACATTTGGCCAGTAAGGCCCGAAAGAAAGGTAGGAGGCCATGACGAAAGGTCTGCACGTGCCTTCCGAGATCGGCAAGCTCAGGAAGGTCTGCCTGCACCGTCCCGGCGACGAGCTCCTCAACCTGCCGCCCGACGAGCTCGAGCGGCTCCTGTTCGACGACGTCCCGTTCCTGGAGGTCGCGCAGCAGGAGCACGACACCTTCGCCCAGATCCTGAGGGACCAGGGCGTCGAGGTGCTCTACCTCGAGAACCTCGTCGCCGAGGTGTTCGACCAGGTCCCCGGCGCCCGCGCCGAGTTCACCGACCAGTACATCGCCGAGGCCGGCATCCGCGGGAAGCACATGCCGCAGATCGTCCGCGAGAAGCTGGACTCCATCGAGGACAACCTCGAGTTCGTCAAGAAGACCATGGCCGGCATGACCAAGGCCGAGATCGAGATGCCCCTCACGGCCTCCACGACCCTCGACTCCCTGGTCAACTCCGAGTCCGAGTCCGACCTGATCATCGACCCGATGCCCAACCTCTACTTCACCCGCGACCCGTTCGCGGTCGTCGGCGAGGGCGTCAACCTCAACCGCATGTACTCGGTCACCCGCAACCGCGAGACCCTGTACGGCAAGTACGTCTTCAAGTACCACCCCGACTACAAGGACGTCTCCCTGTACTTCCGCCGCGACTGCCAGTTCCACACCGAGGGCGGCGACGTGCTGAACATCAACGAGAAGACCCTCGCCGTCGGCATCTCCCAGCGCACCCAGGCCGCCGCTATCGACGTCATGGCCCAGAACATCTTCTGGAACTCCGACTCCAAGGTCGAGCGCATCCTGGCCTTCGACATCCCGGTCTCGCGCGCCTTCATGCACCTCGACACGGTCTTCACCCAGATCGACGTCGATAAGTTCACGATCCACCCCGCCATCATGGGCACCCTGCGCGTCTACGAGCTGACCGCCGGCAAGAACCCGGGCGACGTGAACATCCGCCTGATCGAGGACACCCTCGAGCACGTCCTGGAGGACGCCACCGGCGTCGACCAGGTCAAGCTGATCCCCTGCGGCGGCGGCGACCCGATCGCGGCCTCCCGCGAGCAGTGGAACGACGGCTCCAACACCCTGTGCGTCGAGCCCGGCAAGATCTGCGTCTACGCCCGCAACACCGTCACCAACGACGTGCTGTACAAGGAGGGCCTGGACCTTCTCGTCGTGCCCTCCGCCGAGCTCTCCCGCGGCCGTGGCGGCCCGCGCTGCATGAGCATGCCCTTCTGGCGCGAGGACCTCTAAGGTTTTCAAAGATCCGTACGGGTCTTAATACAAACATCTAGCTGCCATTAGATGTCTTCCAATGGGGCGGTGCGGGTTTTCGCACCGCCCCATTCTTGTTTAATGAAGCTTAATTAACATCAGATAAGGCGGCCCATATGACCAGGGGCAGTCACGTTGATACCCCCCCAACGGTGTCGGCTTCTTTGCCTTTTGGGCATCATCTCGATTCCCATGACCTTCGCCGGCATCATCCCCGTGTTCTAGCGATTGGAGCCTAACCATGGATATCAAGACGATCGGCGTTGAGGAGTGGCTTAACGTTTGGGAGAAGAGCGCTACGTGGGATATCGCCCAGTCGACGATCTCCTCGCTTACCATGGGCGAGCTGCGCGCGCTCGACGAGCAGGACGGCGCCACATTCTACGAGCGCCTGGACCGCGAGAAGATGAACTACGGCTGGATCGAGGGTTCACCGGAGTTTAAGGCTGAGGTCGCCAAGCTCTATCGTCGCGAGGTCAATCCCGATCACATTTTGCAGACCAATGGCTGCACGGGTGCCAACCTCAACGCCATCATGGCCGTGGTCGAGCCCGGCGATCATGTCATCGCCGAGTGGCCTACCTATGCGCCGCTCTACGAGATCCCGCGTACACTGGGCGCCGAGGTCGAGTATTGGGAGCTTCGCGAGGAGCTCGGCTGGAAGCCCGATATCGAGGAGCTCAAGCGCCTGGTGCGTCCCAACACGAAACTCATCTGCATCAACAACGCATCGAACCCCATCGGTACGGTGCTTGATGCCGATACGCTCGGTCAGATTGCCGAGATCGCCCGTTCGGTGGGCGCCTACGTGCTGTGTGACGAGGTATATCTGCCGCTCGAGAACACCGAGTCCTTTATGTCGATGGCCGACGTGTATGAGAAGGCCATTGTCACCAACTCGGTGTCTAAGACCTATTCGACGCCTGCAGCCCGCGTGGGTTGGGTCGTGGCCGACGAAGAGGTGTCCAATCGCATCCGCACCTATCGCGATTACACCATGATCTGCGGCGGCGTGTTCAACGATGCCCTGGCGACCTATGTGCTTGAGCACAAGGACAAGATTCTCGAGCGCAACCGCAAGATCGTGTCTGGCAATCGCGATATCGTGCAGGCTTGGATCGATACGCAACATCGCGTTTCCTGGACGGCCCCGCAGGGCGTGTCTACCTCGTTTATCCGGCTTGATATTCCCGAGGACGACGAGGAGTTCTGCAAGCGCCTGTTGTCCGAGAGGGGAGTGCTGCTGGTGCCCGGCAGCCGTTTTGAGCTTCCCTGCGGCGCACGCCTGGGCTACTGCGCGAGCGAAAATGTTCTTCGCGAGGGCTTGAGGCTTCTGGGCGAGGCACTGGCCGAGTTCGATTGCTAATCCCTTGAGGCCCGCGAAGGCCTAAACCTTACTTGGCCCTAGGTGTACCGAATGCAGACCCGCCCCTTTTGGGGGCGGGTCTGTTTGTCTTTGCCGCCGGAAAAGTCAAGTTGTTACAAATGGAGACGCAAGATCGATCGGGTATTCGACGGGCCTTATACTAAGCTTCCGGTGAACGGTATCCAACGTCTGGTAAACGGTAATCTGTTTGCAAAAAATGAATAGGAAGAACTTTCTTTTGAATAAAACTCAAAATGGTTGAGATGCAGCAAGAATTGCGAATTCTATTCATATCGTTGCGCGAAATATGCAAACTGAGGGTGGTTTAACAAAGTTTAGTTTCATTTGATTTTTGGATTGAAAACGCGTTTAAGCACGTAAATACACTTTATTAAGATGAAGTGTGCCATGCGTGAAGTATATGTGTATGCCGTTCACCCCCTATAAAAAACCGTTCGGGGGCAAGGTGGAAGTATGGGTTGATTTTGGATATAAATATGTCGTCAGCAATAACGCCTCACACGGAGGGGCGCTAACGAATCGGCCCTGACAAGGGCCCGAAAGAAAGGTAGGAGGCCATGACGAAAGGTCTGCACGTGCCTTCCGAGATCGGCAAGCTCAGGAAGGTCTGCCTGCACCGTCCCGGCGACGAGCTCCTCAACCTGCCGCCCGACGAGCTCGAGCGGCTCCTGTTCGACGACGTCCCGTTCCTGGAGGTCGCGCAGCAGGAGCACGACACCTTCGCCCAGATCCTGAGGGACCAGGGCGTCGAGGTGCTCTACCTCGAGAACCTCGTCGCCGAGGTGTTCGACCAGGTCCCCGGCGCCCGCGCCGAGTTCACCGACCAGTACATCGCCGAGGCCGGCATCCGCGGGAAGCACATGCCGCAGATCGTCCGCGAGAAGCTGGACTCCATCGAGGACAACCTCGAGTTCGTCAAGAAGACCATGGCCGGCATGACCAAGGCCGAGATCGAGATGCCCCTCACGGCCTCCACGACCCTCGACTCCCTGGTCAACTCCGAGTCCGAGTCCGACCTGATCATCGACCCGATGCCCAACCTCTACTTCACCCGCGACCCGTTCGCGGTCGTCGGCGAGGGCGTCAACCTCAACCGCATGTACTCGGTCACCCGCAACCGCGAGACCCTGTACGGCAAGTACGTCTTCAAGTACCACCCCGACTACAAGGACGTCTCCCTGTACTTCCGCCGCGACTGCCAGTTCC
The DNA here is from genome assembly GCF_052121575.1 of Collinsella sp. LCP19S3_C9. Classification (NCBI taxonomy): domain Bacteria; kingdom Bacillati; phylum Actinomycetota; class Coriobacteriia; order Coriobacteriales; family Coriobacteriaceae; genus Collinsella; species Collinsella sp. LCP19S3_C9. Next base: position 13,121 of record NZ_JBQKDZ010000004.1, on the reverse strand, counting down.
ACACCGAGGGCGGCGACGTGCTGAACATCAACGAGAAGACCCTCGCCGTCGGCATCTCCCAGCGCACCCAGGCCGCCGCTATCGACGTCATGGCCCAGAACATCTTCTGGAACTCCGACTCCAAGGTCGAGCGCATCCTGGCCTTCGACATCCCGGTCTCGCGCGCCTTCATGCACCTCGACACGGTCTTCACCCAGATCGACGTCGATAAGTTCACGATCCACCCCGCCATCATGGGCACCCTGCGCGTCTACGAGCTGACCGCCGGCAAGAACCCGGGCGACGTGAACATCCGCCTGATCGAGGACACCCTCGAGCACGTCCTGGAGGACGCCACCGGCGTCGACCAGGTCAAGCTGATCCCCTGCGGCGGCGGCGACCCGATCGCGGCCTCCCGCGAGCAGTGGAACGACGGCTCCAACACCCTGTGCGTCGAGCCCGGCAAGATCTGCGTCTACGCCCGCAACACCGTCACCAACGACGTGCTGTACAAGGAGGGCCTGGACCTTCTCGTCGTGCCCTCCGCCGAGCTCTCCCGCGGCCGTGGCGGCCCGCGCTGCATGAGCATGCCCTTCTGGCGCGAGGACCTCTAAGTCTTTCCGTTTCCGGTGCGGTCCCCCTACAACCGCACCGGTTTCGCCCGTCAAACGGGCAACACGAATACTTGCGTAATTCATTTTTCGAAAGGAAACGAACCATGGGTGTTAACCTCTCCGGCCGTAGCTTCCTCAAGCTCCTCGACCTCACCACCGAGGAGATCGAGTACCTGCTCAAGCTCTCCAAGAACTTCAAGGACATGAAGCGCGCTGGCGTTCCGCACCGCTATCTCGAGGGCAAGAACATCGTTCTGCTCTTCCAGAAGACCTCCACTCGTACCCGCTGCGCCTTCGAGGTCGGCGGCATGGATCTGGGCATGGGCGTCACCTACCTCGATCCGGGTTCGTCGCAGATGGGCAAGAAGGAGTCCATCGAGGACACCGCCCGCGTTCTCGGCCGCATGTATGACGGCATCGAGTTCCGTGGCTTTGCCCAGGACGACGTCGAGGAGCTCGCCGCTAAGTCCGGCGTGCCCGTGTGGAACGGCCTGACCACTGAGTGGCATCCCACCCAGATGCTCGCCGACATCCTGACCGTCCAGGAGAACTTCAACTACGACATCAAGGGCAAGACCCTCGTCTTCATGGGCGACTGCAAGAACAACGTTGCTCGCTCCCTCATGGTTGTCTGCTCCAAGCTCGGCATGAATTTCGTGGCCTGTGGCCCCGAGGAGTGCATGCCCGCTGACGACGTCATCGAGGCCTGCAAGCCCATCGCCGAGGCTAACGGCTGCACCATCAAGCTGACCACCGACGTCAAGGACGGCGTCACCGGTGCCGACGTTATCTACACCGACGTGTGGGTCTCCATGGGCGAGCCTGACGAGGTCTGGGCCGAGCGTATCGCTCAGCTCACCCCGTATCGTGTCACCTCCGAGGTCATGGCTATGGCCAACCCGGGTGCCATCTTCCTGCACTGCCTGCCCAGCTTCCACGACACCAACACCACCATTGGCGCCGAGAAGTGCGAGCAGTTCGGCATTACCGAGCAGGAGGTCACCGACGAGGTCTTCGAGAGCCCCGCTTCCAAGGTTTTCGACGAGGCCGAGAACCGCATGCACACCATCAAGGCTGTCATGTACGCAACGCTCAAGTAAGAGCCTTTAAGCACTTCGCTCGGGGTGTATCGCTGCACACCCCGAGCGGTTTGTCTGGTAAATATCTTGCGTCGGGCGGTGGGCACGGCACGGAAGATCCGCTTCGCGCGAGAAAGTTAAATGATTTATGAAGGGGGGATGAGAACCATGACTGAGACCGCTAAGAAAAAGCGCGGTATGCCTTCATCGTTCACCATTCTTCTAGCTCTGCTGGCAATTGTTGCAGTGATTACCGTTATCGTCTCCGGCACGTCCGGCGGCGCTGTTACTGCAGCCCGCCTGAGCGATTTCTGCACCGCCCCGATCCTGGGCTTCGCTGACGCTCTGCCCGTCTGCCTCTTCGTTATGATCCTCGGCGGCTTCCTCGGTATGATGACCGAGACCGGCGCCCTGGACAACGGCATTGCCGTTCTGGTGCAGAAGCTTAAGGGCAACGAGATCATGCTCGTTCCTGTCCTTATGCTCATCTTCTCCCTCGGTGGTACCACCTATGGTATGTGCGAGGAGACCGTTCCCTTCTACGCCCTGCTCGCCGCTACCATGATGGCTGCCGGCTTCGACCCCATGGTCGGCGCTGCTACCGTCCTGCTCGGCGCTGGCTGCGGCTGCCTGGGCTCCACGGTTAACCCGTTCGCCGTCGGCGCTGCCGTCGACGCTCTGACCGGCGTTGGCATTGAGGTCAACCAGTCCATCATCATCGGCCTCGGTGCCGTCCTGTGGATTGTTACCACGGCCATTTCCATCTTCTTCGTCATGGGCTATGCCAAGAAGGTCAAGGCTGACAAGGGTTCCACCATCCTGTCGATGCAGGAGCTCAAGGACGCCGAAGAGGCTCACGGCAAGGCTGCTTCCGAGGTTAACAAGGAGGTCAAGCTCACCGGTCGTCAGAAGGGTGTTCTGATCGCCTTCGCCTTCACCTTCGTCGTCATGATCGTCGGCTTCATTCCGCTGGCCGACCTCAACGAGGGCGTCGCCAACTTCTTTGACGCTGGCGCTGTCTACGATGCCGACGGTAACACCGTCGTCCAGGGCTGGTCTGCCCTGATCACCGGCCTGCCCATTGGCCAGTGGTACTTCGACGAGGCTTCCACCTGGTTCTTCCTCATGGCTATCCTGATCGGTATCATCGGTGGCCTGTCCGAGAAGCAGATCGTTAACACCTTCATCACCGGCGCTGCCGACATGATGTCCGTTGTTCTCGTCATCGCCCTCGCCCGTGGCATCTCCGTCCTCATGGCCAACACCGGTCTCGACGTCTACGTCCTCGACGCTGCCGCCAGTGCCCTGGCTGGTCTGTCCGGCGTGATCTTCGCTCCCATGAGCTTCCTGGTCTACTTCGGCCTGTCCTTCCTGATCCCCTCGACCTCTGGTATGGCTACCGTCTCCATGCCCATCATGGGACCGCTGGCTGTTAAGCTCGGCTTCTCGCCCGAGGTCATGGTCATGATCTTCTCCGCCGCCATCGGTGTCGTGAACCTGTTCACCCCGACCTCCGGTGCCATCATGGGCGGTCTCGCCCTGGCCAAGATCGAGTGGACGACCTGGCTCAAGTTTGCCCTTAAGCTCATCGTCGTTCTCTCCGTCGTCTGCGCCATCATCCTGACCGTCGCCTGCGTGTTGATCTAAGTACCCAACGGGTGCCCCACGGAAACCTTGACGATCCTGTAGAGGATCACTTGGTCATCGTCTGTCCGGTGGGGTCAACCCACCGGTAGACTCCTACCTTTAGCCCCCTCCCGTTCCGTGCGCGGGAGGGGGCGCTCTTATGTTGCGCGGTTCTACGAACCGCGCAACCAGTTGACGCTGCGCGCCGCCCAGAACGACAATTTGCCATTCAAAAGGCAAGGCATGACCAAAAGGTCTATGCCTTGCCTTTTTCATGCCAACTCGTACGTTCTGGACGGCGCTCGCTGACTTATGCTCAACCTGCGATGTTGCCATTGCTGGTGCAGGGGAAGTGCGTTTGGGGCAGCTAATTTGGGACGGGGCTTTTTTGACTACCCCCACATAAAGGGTAGTCAAAAAAGCCCCGTCCCAAATTAGCTGCCCCGGCCTCGTCGGTGGGGGAGGGTCTGCTCCGCTATAATCGCCTAGGACATTAAATGGAAACGGGACGGGAGCCATACATGCGCCAGGGTTTCGACAACGCGAAGTATATCGAGCTGCAGGCTGCTCACATTAAGGAGCGCATCTCGCAGTTTGGCGGCAAGCTGTATTTGGAGTTTGGCGGCAAGCTGTTCGATGACTATCATGCGAGCCGCGTGCTGCCGGGTTTTGAACCGGACAGCAAGTTCCGCATGCTCAAGAGCATTGCCGACGACGTCGAGGTCATCATCGCAATCAATGCGAACCATATCGAGAAGAACAAAGCCCGTGGCGACTTGGGCATTACCTATGACGAGGACGTCCTGCGTCTGGTCGATCTGTTCCGCGGGAACGGATTTGCCGTTGCCGCCGTGGTTATCACGCAGTATGCCGGTCAGCCCGCTGCCGACGTCTTCCGCAATCGTCTAAACGCGCTCGGCATTCCCGCCAAGCTGCACTATCCCATCGAGGGCTATCCGCACGATGTCGACCTGATCGTTTCTGATGAAGGCTACGGCAAGAACGAGTTTGTCGAGACCACGCGTCCGCTCGTTGTCGTGACGGCGCCCGGCCCTGGCTCGGGTAAGCTCGCCACCTGCCTGTCGCAGCTGTATCACGAGCACAAGCATGGCACCGCTGCCGGCTATGCCAAGTTTGAGACCTTCCCGGTCTGGAATCTCCCCCTTACGCATCCGGTGAACATTGCCTATGAGGCTGCCACGGCAGACCTCGATGACGCCAACATCATCGACTCGTTCCACCTTGAGGCATATAACAAGACCACGGTCAACTACAACCGAGACGTTGAGGCGTTCCCGGTTGTTCGCGCCCTGATGGAAAAGATCTTGGGCGAGAGCCCCTATCAGAGCCCCACGGACATGGGCGTCAATATGGTCGGTTTTGCCATTACCGATGACGATGCATGCCGAGATGCCTCCAAGATGGAGATCGTGCGCCGCTATTTTGCCGCGGTTGAAAGCGTGCGCCGTACTGGCGTGGGCGATGAGCAGGTCGACCGTCTCAAACTCATTATGAAAAAAGCCGGCATCGACAAGAACTATTCGCCGGCACGCTCGGCTGCTCTCACCAGGGAGCAACTGACGGGCGGTCCCGTGGGCGCCATGGTGATGCCGGACGGTTCGGTAGTGACCGGAAAGACCTCAACGCGTCTGGGCGCCGCGAGCTCGCTCATCATGAACGCGCTTAAGCATGTTTCGGGCGTCGATCTTGAGCTCGAGGTCATCAGCGATGAGGCGATTGAGCCTATCAGCAAGCTCAAGACGCATTTCCTTGGCAGCAAAAACCCGCGTCTCCACACCGACGAGACGCTCATGGCGCTCTCTATCACCTCGGCCACGAGCGAGACGGCTACTCGTGTTCTTTCGGGTCTTGAGCAGCTGCGCGGCTGCGACGCCTTCTTTAGCGTGATTATCTCGCCTACGGACGAGACGGTGCTGCGCAAGCTGGGCATTAACGTGTGCTGCGAGCCCAAGTTTGAGCGCCGCGGTTTCTTCCATCGCTAAGATTGAGATGAGACGCCGCATCGGAGTGCGCACCCGATGCGGCGCTTAGGGGTTTTTAGGGCTATATTTGCCGAAATTTAGGCCGTTTACCTGCCCAAAAGCGATTTGCGCGGTATACAATTACCTCAGTGGATACATCCTTTGCGGGGCTACCCATGATGGATGTTACCGGCCATCGAGGGATGCGCCGGTCATGCGCGGTGCTTTTGATGCTCGTGCTCGGTTTGAGGAGGCTGCCATGGCGGGCAAGGGTCGTGCGAGTGTCAACGATATGAAGCGTGTCGAGGTGCTGGTGCTGATGGAGATCGCTCGGCAATCTAAGGGAAACGGTGCGCCGTACGGTTTCTCGCGCAAGACACTCTCCGAGTGCGTAGGGGTTTCGCCGTATCGTGCCCGCGCTGCAATCGACCGTTTGGATTCTGATGGCCTTATCGAGGTCGTTTCTCGTTATAACGATGATGGCGGCCAGCTTGCAAATGGCATATGCCTGACCGGGCGAGGCGAGTGGTACCTTAAGGGTGTTCGTGCCGGCATGCTTGTTCAAGATATGTTGAAGGATGAGACTGCCGATCGGTAACAACACGGCAGTTTCGACGAGCCTGCACCGCCCAAAGCTACTTGGGCGGTGTTTTGTTTCGAGATGGAGAAATGCGGGCATGCGGGTGAAAAATAGCGAGCGGCTTGCTTTTCGAGTATTACAATGAAGACCCGTAAGATGTGAATGGAAAACTTCTACGGGAAGCGCAGGTAATTCAATATGACCAAGCATGTGTTTGTAACCGGCGGCGTAGTTTCGTCTTTGGGTAAGGGCATCACCGCGGCCTCGTTGGGCCGTCTGCTCAAGTCACGAGGCTACAAGGTGACGATGCAGAAGGCCGACCCGTATCTGAACGTCGACCCCGGCACCATGAGCCCGTTTCAGCATGGTGAGGTCTTCGTGACCGAGGATGGCTACGAGTCCGACCTGGACCTGGGCCATTATGAGCGCTTTATTGACGAGAATCTTACCCGTGATTCCAACTTTACGACCGGCGCTATCTACAAGAGCCTGATTGCCCGCGAGCGTCGCGGTGACTTTTTAGGCGGCACCGTTCAGGTGATTCCGCACGTCACCAACGCCATTAAGGATAAGTTCCGCCGCATCGAGGAGCAGACCGGTTCCGACGTGGTCATCACCGAGCTGGGCGGCACGATTGGCGATATCGAGTCGCAGCCGTTCGTGGAGGCCATCCGCCAGTACCGTAAAGAGGCCGGCCCCGAAAACGTCTGCTACATCCACGTGTCGCTCGTCCCCTATATCGCCGCCGCGCACGAGGTCAAGACCAAGCCCACGCAGCATTCGGTCAAGGAGCTTCGCAGCTTTGGCATTCAGCCCGACATCATTGTGCTGCGTTCTGATCACCATATCGACGATGCCATCCGTGGCAAGATCGCAAGCTTCTGCGACGTCGATACCGACTGCGTCTTTACCAACGAAGATTGCGCGAGTATTTACGATGTGCCGCAGCTGCTCGCCGAGCAGGACTTTGACCTGCGCATCTGCGAGCGACTGGGCTTGGACCCGCGCGAGCGCGACATGAGCGAGTGGAACGAGTTCCTGCGCAAACAGAATCATGCCAACCACCATGCCGACAAGGTCAAGATCGCCGTTGTGGGCAAGTATACCCAGCTCCCCGATGCCTACCTGTCGGTTATCGAGGCCCTGCATCATGCAGGCGTTTTCTATGATCGTCATGTGGACGTGCAGCTGGTCGACGGCGAGAGCCTCGACGAGCAGAACGTCTCCGAGGTGCTGGGCGACGCATCGGGCATTTTGGTGCCCGGCGGCTTTGGCAAGCGTGCCCTGGAGGGCAAGATTCTTGCTGCCGAGTTTGCTCGCGAGCATAAGATTCCGTATCTGGGCATTTGTCTGGGCATGCAGGTCGCCGTGTGCGAGTTTGCCCGCAACGTGGTCGGCCTTGCCGGCGCTAGCTCCTCCGAGTTCGATCCGGACGGTCCGTTTAGCGTAATTGACCTGATGAGCTCGCAGGAGGACGTGACCGAGAAGGGCGGCACCATGCGCCTGGGCGCCTATCCGTGCAAGCTCACTGCCGATACCCTTGCGCGCGAGGCCTATGGCGAGGAGCTTGTCTATGAGCGCCACCGTCATCGCTTTGAGTTCAACAATGCCTTCCGCGACCAGCTCGAGGACGCGGGTTTGGTTATCTCGGGTCTTTCGCCTGACGAGCGTCTGGTCGAGATGGTCGAGCTGCCGCGTGACGTGCATCCGTGGTATGTGGCCACCCAGGCCCACCCCGAGTTTAAGAGCCGTCCGACCAAGCCGCAGCCTCTGTTCCGCGAGTTCGTGCGCGCCTCGATTGGCCAGCACGAGGGTGTCGATCGCCTGCAGGTGACGCCCATGAACCTCGCGACGGACTAAGGGTGTCAGCGAACGAAAGACATACCGAAGATACTCCCTCGTTGCTCGATACGGTGACGGGGGAGTATCTTGATTACCTTGCGGTCGAGCGAGGCTTGGCGCGCAATACGATCGCGGCATATCGTCGTGACTTGACGACTTACTGTTCCTACCTGGAGCGGGCCGGTGTTGAGTCCTTTGAAGGCGTGAACCGTCAGATAATAGAGGGTTTTGTCGGTGATCGGCGCGACGGGGGCTACTCCGATGCCTCGGTGGAGCGTGCAGTTGCGGCCGTGAAAGGTTTGCATGCCTTTTTGGTTCGCGATGGAATCGTCGCCCAAAACCCGACGGCTGCACTGCGCCTGCCCAAAAAGGCGGAGCGCCTTCCGGAGTGTCTCTCGGTAGGGGATGTCTCGGCGCTCCTCGACCAAGATTTCCCGGAAGGGGAGATGGGTTTGCGGGACCATGCCATTTTGGAAGTGCTCTATGGATGTGGCCTGCGCGTGAGCGAGTTGGTGGGGCTCGATGTGGGCGACGTTCATTTTGACGACGGCTTTGTGCTGGTGCGCGGCAAGGGCTCGAAGGAGCGGCTTGCCCCACTCGTGGGAAGTGCCGCACGGGCTATGGCTCAATATATTGCTGATGGGCGTCGGCGCCTGGCCGCTCATGCCCGCGGGTCAAAGACGCCGGCAGTCTTTTTAAATAAGAACGGTGGTCGCCTGTCGCGTCAGAGTGTTCACGTCATATGCGAGCGATACGGGCGTCAGGTGGGACTGGTGGGGCTTCATCCTCATACCTTGCGTCACTCCTTTGCGACCCATATGCTTGCGGGCGGTGCCGACCTGCGCGTGCTACAGGAGATTTTGGGACATGCCGACATTTCGACCACACAGGTCTACACGCATGTCGACCGCACGCAGCTGACCGAGGTCTACCTGGCGGCTCATCCGTTGGCGCATCGCTAGCGACTCTTTGACCTGCATATTTACAACTAATGGGGGACGGACCCCGGGTTGTCGTGACGCGGTTTTGTGCGCGTATCGGCAATCTGGGGTCCGCCCCATCTTTTGTCTTGCGCCGATGCGCCGGTGGGTCACGCGTGACGTTGGTGGGGAAGTTTGGGGGGCGATGTGAACGGCGCGTAAAGGGACACAAAATTCGCCTCAAGGTCAACTTGAAGGTTGAGGTTGAAAGCCGGGCTGCTACAGATGGCATCCCGGCTTTGCTGTAAACACAACATGTTGTGTTTTCGAACATATGAACGAGGGTGTTTTACAGCATATAGAGGGTGGAGTAGTGGGGTGTTGTGGGGGAAGGTGTGGGGAAAGATGTTGAAAAATGGGGCAGTTCCCCATATTATTAATGACGTCGACAGGCGGGGTGGTTCCCCGCGTACGTGCCATCTGAGTAACCGAGGGGAGGGCGCACATGGGAATGACGGGTGCATACGAGCGCAATCTCGATGCAAAAGGTCGTCTGTCTCTGCCTGCACCCCTTCGCGAGGAGCTTGGAGAGCATGTTCGCGTGTTCAAAGCCCTGGATGTCGATGCTCTGTACGTGTTCTCTGCCGAGGCCTTCGATAAGTGGGTCGAAGGACTCTTCGCGGGTCGTGAGGGCCACGAGGGTTTTAACCCGCGTGACATCAACGACCAGAAACTCATGAGGGCGATCAACAAGCGCACCACCTCGATGGATGTGGACAGCGCCGGTCGTATCGGTCTTTCTGAGTCTCTCCGCAAGCAGGCGAACCTCGACCGCGAGGTCACGGTTGTGGGCAACTACGACCACCTCGAGGTTTGGGACCGTGCTACGGCCGATGAGGACGATGACGATGAGGCTCTGCTGGACCTCTTCTTCTCGTAAGGGCAAGGCATGAGTAACGGATGGAGCGTGGGATCTTGACACAAGAATATCGGCATGAACCTGTCATGCTAGGCGAAGTGCTTGAGTCGCTGCAGCTAAAGAGCGGATCTGTCGTCTGCGATTGCACCCTTGGCGGTGCCGGTCATTCGGTAAAGATGGCCGCGCAGGTGGGGGAGACGGGTCTTTTGCTTGGCGTCGATCAGGACGACATGGCCCTCGAGGCCGCTGGTGCCCGTCTGGACCGCGAGGTCCCCGGCGTCCCGCATCAGTTGTTGAAGGGCAACTTTGGCGACTTGGACGAGCTGCTTTGCTCGGCCGAGGTGCCCGGGGTCGATGGCTTCCTGTTTGACTTGGGCGTTTCGTCACCGCAACTCGATATCCCTGGCAGGGGCTTTTCGTATAACGAAGATGCCCCATTGGACATGCGGATGGATCCGGGTAACAACACCCTAAACGCAGCTGAGGTCATCAACACCTATAACGAACACGACCTCGCCCGGATTCTACGCGTCTATGGTGAAGAGAAGTTCGCCTCGCAGATTGCACGCGAGATCGTGCGTCGACGCGAGTCCGAACCGATTGAAACCACCGGTCAGTTTGTCGAGATCATCAAGGCTGGCATTCCGGCTGCCGCTCGTCGGCATGGCGGACACCCGGCCAAGAAAAGTTTCCAGGCCATTCGCATCGAGGTCAATCATGAACTCGATGTGCTCGAGAGAGGACTTGACGCCGCCACCAGGTGGCTCAACCCGGGCGGACGCATCTGCGTCATCTCGTATCACTCGCTCGAGGACCGTATCGTAAAGAACCACTTTAAGGAGATGAGCCAGGGGTGCACGTGTCCGCCGGAGATTCCGGTGTGCGTGTGCGGCAACGTGCCGATACTCAAGGTCATCACCCGCAAACCCTTGGTTGCCCAACCCGATGAGGTTGCGCGCAACCCTCGGGCGAGATCAGCCAAAATCCGCGTGGCGGAGCGCTTGTAGCGTTACGCGCGCGATATTGGACCTCCCGCTCGCACCATAAACGAAGCTTAAACACACTACCAACGTACTCGGGATGGGAGGCGGCATATCATGGGCTACAACACCTCAAACGCAGCACTCGCCTATGATATGAACGCCATGCCCGCCTACCGCGAGGCACCGCAGGCGCCCGCTGCTCCCCGTGAGCAGCGCACACCGCGCTTTGATGTCTACACGGGCGCGGGCCGTCAGGCAAACCAGGCGGTAAGCCCGGTTTTCATGAGCGTTCTTAAAACGTTTTGCATCATTGCGGCTATCTTCATGACGATTGGCGTCGCCCGCGTGGCGCTTGCAAGCGTTACGGCCCAGGTGCTCAACAGCAACGCCGAGCTTACCAACACGCTCGAGAAGGCGACCGATGAGAGCTCTGACCTTGAGGTCATGCACTCTGTTTATGGTGCCGATACGCGCATTCGCGATCTTGCGGGCGCTTATGGCATGGTGGAGCCCAGCGAGAGCGTTACACTTGATTTTTCGCAGGATGCAGCCGCGGGCGCTAGCTCGGTTGCGGCTGTCCAGTAATAAGACGGTAGCTGAGTATGACAAATGATTATCGCCGCGGTCCAGACGGGAGTCGCGGGCAGGGACGTCCCTCTTCGCAGGGACGTTCTGGTTATCAAGGATCGGGTCGGTCATCTTACAACTTGGGGTCGAATCGTGGCAACGACCCAACGTCGCGCCTTCGCGGCTCGGATGACCCTCAAGTACGCAATAGCAGATCGAATAGACGATCTTCGACCGAATGGCTTACGGGGACGCCATTGCCTCGCCGTAATGTCGTCATGGGTTGTATCGGTTTGGGCCTGGCTGCGGGCGCCATCCGCCTTACCGACTACCAGATCGTAAATGCCGATGAGTTGCGCGGGCGCGCCGATGCTCGACGCCTGCTTGCGGAGACGCTTTACGCCAAACGCGGCACGATCTACGACCGAAACGGCAACGTGCTGACGTCGTCGGTCGAGTGCAGCAATGTCGCCGTGAATCCACAGCTGATCGAGGATGTCGACAAAACGGTATCGGCCTTGGTTAAGGCGACTGGAATCGATAAGAAGACTTGCCGCAAGCTGGTTCAGTCCGATGGCACCTGGGTGTATATCAAGCGCCAGGTGGACGAGGACGATGCCGCGGCATTGAAGAAGAAAAATCTGCCCGGCGTGCTCTTTGAGCAGGCGATGAAGCGGGTGTATCCATACGGCAATCTGGCTTCGCAGGTTCTAGGCGTGGTGAACGTTGACAACGTGGGCCTAACGGGACTTGAAAAGCAATATGACAAATTGCTGACCGGAACAAACGGCACGCTGGTACGAGAGCGTGCGAGGGACGATAGCTATATTGCGGGTGGCGCCTATAAAAAGGTTGCCGCCATCGATGGCGTTGACATCGTGACGACGCTGGATGTCAATATCCAGCGTGCAGCAGAGGACGCTCTGGCGGAGGCGGTTGAGAAGACCAAAGCCAAGAACGGTTCGGCTTTGGTGACAGACCCTACTACCGGCGAGATTCTGGCCGCCTGTTCGTATCCGACCTACGACCCGACCAATTTGGAGAACGCCAAGACCGAGGATATGAACTTGCGCTTGGTCACCGATGCGTATGAACCCGGTTCGGTCTTTAAGACGCTCGTTGCAGGTGCGGGTTTCGACTTGGGCGTCGTGCGCTCGAGTACGTCGTTTGAGGTGCCGGCGAGCATTAAGGTCGGCGACGATACCGTCACCGATGCCGATAAGCGTGACTACGCCATGACCATGGATGTGCGCGAGATGATGCGCCGCTCATCCAATGTTGGCTTTGTATTGGTCGGGCATAAGATCGGCGCGGACGATTTTGCCGCGTACGTGGACAAATGGGGCGTTGGACACAGTTCGGGCATCGATTTTCCCGGCGAGAGCCTTGGCATTGTCAAGGAGCGTGACCAGTATGACGGCGCCACGTTGGGCTCGATGAGTTTTGGCCAAGCGCTGTCTGTCTCGCCGATCGAGATTGCGCGCGCCGTGGGCGGCATTGCCAACGACGGCGTGATGATGACGCCGCACTTTTATAAATCCAGCAAAGGCGAGGAGAAGGACTGGGGCGAGGGCGAGCAGGCAATTTCTGAGGACGCCGCCGCCCAGGTGATATCGTGCATGCAGACGGTCGTTTCCGAGGGCACGGGTGTCGGGGGCGCCGTCGACGGTTACGACGTGGCGGGTAAGACCGGTACGGCCGAGCGCGCCGATGAAAAAGGCGGCTACCTCAAAGCGAGCTATATGTCGTCCTTTATGGGGTTTGCCCCGGCGCAAGCACCCAAGGTTTTGTGCTATATCACGCTCGACGGAACGCCGAGCGGTTCGGATGCTGCTGCCGTGCCGTTCCAGGTCATTATGGCTAACGCGCTCGATGTGTTGGGTATCCCACGCACCAAGTAGGGGGTTACAATCCTGAAACTCTCTGTTAGACCAGCATTGACGTAGCCGCTCCCTGCCGTTGCCAATAGTCCCAGAAGGGCTGGGGACGATCGATCATCTGGCGCCTCGTATGCTCGTAGAAGCCGCAGG